>JAPZAO010000055.1 GCA_027460615.1 Candidatus Methanoperedens sp. | reverse complement strand
CCCTGGTTTTGCGCTCGAATTCCTGTATCTCGTCTGTATAATAAGGAATGACGTGACCTTTTTTTGCGGCTATTTTGAGGGTATCTCTTGCAAGGAGCGCTGATAAGCGGGCTGTCAGGTCTGTGCAATATATTTCAGGTTCTAGGTCCATTAAGTTCGGCACAAGCCCGCAGTGGTCAAGATGGCCATGGGAAATTATTACGGTTTTGGGGCGAAGACCGTTTGAGGGATATTCGGGCGGGTCGGTGGGTTTTATCCCGTAATCAAGAAGAAGTTCCTCGTTTACCAGGATGGCAGACCTTCCCACTTCTCCTGCCCCTCCTAAGAATCGTAAATTTATGTTATCGCCTCAGATTATTTTTATTTATTGGCGTAAATAGTTTACATCAGGCATAAGTTTAACTCTCATTCGATATACGTTTTTGTTCATGGTATTCCTGCCCTAAATAGTTCGTAAAGCTGCGTCCCATTATCGCAAGAGAAGATGAATCCACTAGAAAGTATAATCAGCGTCTTTGGTACATAAAAAATGGCACTCTCATGACGCAGTTTCCCTGACAACCGAATCCAATTGAGAGTTATTACTGAAATACAACATTTCAAAAAAATATTTATAACATAAAGATTTTACAGCAACATTTCATAAGATTTATATAGTTCCTTAGTTTGCAAGAGCAAACCGAAAAACGGGTGTGATTAAAAAACAAACTAGCGGAGCTTGTATATAGGTGAAAAAATGAACAATAAAAAAACAGATCGATATAATGATTTTAGAATAGCATTTAAAACAATTGTGCTGGTAATCGTAATGCTAACAGGGAGCGCAAATGCTCTATCGAATTCAGGCAGTGGAAACTGGAAATATTTTAAAGATATAACGATTACAAATACCGGAGCAGCGTTGGATGATTATCAGGTGTTAATAAACCTGACAGGGGATATCTTCCCAACTGAAGCGCTGAAGAATGGCGAGGACATAAGGTTTACGGATGCTAATGATAATGAATTGAGTTACTGGATCGAAAATTGGGACTATAATAATAAAAGCGCAATCGTGTGGGTTAAAGTGCCGACTATACAAATTGGCACAGATGTTACTCTCCGTATGTCTTATGGGAATCCGAATGCTGCGAGTGCAAGCAACGGCACTGCGGCATTTGAGTTTTTTGATGATTTTTCAGGTACAGGTTTAGACAGTAATAAGTGGGATATAAATAATAATCCGACAATTAATGTGGCTGATGGAGTGGTAACTATTACAGGCGATGGTGCTTACGAGTATATAAAAAGCAAAACCTCATGGGCTGGGTCAGTCGCCCTGAGAACCCGGCAGATGACATACAATCAGTACCCACCATATCCAGTACCTGGTGAATTTGGGTTTGGTTATTATAGCTGGCCGATTTCTTCGGGTAGTGCAGTTCATTTTTTTTATACGAGTGCAGAATATACCCTCATGAACGAGAATAACATTAATAGAAATTTCGCCAGCCCTGTAAATCTGGATTATGCCTGGCATACCTGGGATATAGTGTGGCATTCTTCAGGTACAAAAATGCTTAAAGATGGAACCACAGAAGCGACTTTGTCCGGAGCAATACCAGCTTCGAGTCTCAATGTTACATTCGGTATATATTATGATGCCCGTTTTCCAAACAAACAGGATGTTGACTGGGTTCTTGTCCGCAAATATAGCGACCACGAACCTACAGTCACTATCAGCCCGGTGACACATGAACCATCAGAAAATTTCACTATTGCGCATATAACCGATATACATCTGGGCTATTACCCAAGCGCAGGTAATTTTTTTAATTTTACAAATAAAGAAGCATCAATGAAAGATTCTATTGAAGTTTTCACCGATACACTGCAAGATATAAAAAACGCCCATCCGGACAGGGTACTGATAACCGGGGACCTCGTTGAATATAACGATGAAAGTTTTTTCATGGCATTCAATAACCTCATGAAAGGATACAGCATACCTGTTAATGCCGTGCCCGGAAATCATGATAGGCGTAACTGGACACTTGCAGGTAATAATCTTTCAAACTATAATTATTACATAAATAAAAATATAAATAATAATTTAATCGACCCGAATGATAATAACTATTACTTCGATTTCAAAGGGTATCGGTTCATTGGCATGGATTCCGGTTCGGATACGATTAAAAATCTAGGGGTTGATAAAAAAGATATTAGTCTATCCCCCAGGGCTACAGGTATATCGGATGAACAGATGAGCAGGCTGAAGGGTGAGTTTAACAACAGCGCTCCGAAAATAGTATTTATGCACCATCCTGCGATAAGTTCAAATAATGACCCTATTCTATTAGATGGATCACTCTTCGGAATTCCTCCGGACGGTGCACCCGGCGGCATTGATGGTGCAATTTCCATCAATCGTTGGAATTTTATTAACTATTCGAGGGACAGCAATGTTCAAATGGTTCTTGCAGGACACAACCACAGGAATGCCATATTTGATTTGACCGGGAGCCAGGCTGATACTACCAGCCTCAACAGACCCCTTTTCATTCAAACACAAAACAAAGGATACAGGATCATCGACGTTAAAGACGGAAAAGCAACTCCTCACGATACATCCCAGTTATCGGGATTAATAAGAACTTCTTCAGCGGCATCTTTCAATAACACGAGTAGAGCGATTCTTGGACTCCATGCAAGGGATTCCCTGGGGAGGCAGACTGGCATGATAGCTTGCAGCGATGATTTCGAACTTGGAATACCCGATTCTTATTATACGGGAAACTATGGCGGAAGAGCCGTTACTCCGGAAGCCATAGTAGTTTATAACAATGAGACGGATATTAAAAAAGAAATTACTGAATTCAGGATTTTTTCACTTTGCAAAGCACCTTTAAAGTCTTTTGCAGCGACGAATTATGTGCCGGTGGAGAATATCTATTTTAACCAGTCCATAGAAAAACAAACAAGAATCTCCACAACAGAATTGAATTTCTTTAACGTCAGCATCACAGAAAACTCAGTAGCTGCAGTTAATGTAAGCGATGCGGTATCCAACTATAGAATGGAAATAGACTTAGACGGCGATGGGACGACTGACCGGATAATATTTCCCGATGCTATCCGCATAACTCCAAAACAGCCCGGGAACAGTATTGAACTCACCGCATTTAATGGAGAGGGTACAATTAATCTTACATCGAGTTCCGGTTATTTTGTAGCTGCATCGAGTTTAAAAGCCGAATCGATAGGTGGAAAGCCCTCTTATGAGTTCCCTTCAGGCTTGCTTGCTTTCAATATCTCCGGTCTGAAAAACGGGCAGGAAATTGTAGTAACAATCACTCTTCCAAAGAATCTTTCCGCGTCTTCGCAGTACTGGAGTTATGGCGTTATGCCCAGGAAAGACATGCAGGAAGAACACGAAGAAAATTCGCAGCACTCGGATGATGGCGTAATACCCAAGAAAGACACGCAGGAAGAGCATAAAGAAGATTCGCATGACAGGAGTGATGACGTTACTTCGGGTGATCCAACACCCTCCTGGTATCATATCCCACTTGGAAGCAATAATGGTGATAATGTGGTAACTTTACATCTGCAAGACGGCGGCATTGGTGATGATGATCTGACCGCTAATGGAATAATCCAGCATGTAGGCGGACCCGGAATCATTAATACCGGTAAAGTAACCGGGGATGGCTGGATATCGACAAGCTCAAACAAGAAGGCAACTTTTGAATTGTCGGCTCACTATGTTAAAGGCTCTTCAACACCAGGTGGCAGTCTTCAATATAACGACCATGCTGCCGGATTAAAAGTAAAGGGAAATGTTACCACATTTTCTGTTGATAAAACAACAGGTACTTCAATACTTTCCGGCATAGCAGATGTAAATGATATTGATGGCTACACGTACACGGTGACAGTAGTGGACAATGGAGAATCAGGCAAAACAGATAGCTTCACAATAGATATACCTGCATTATCTTATAAAGCCAGCGGAATTTTGAAGGGAGGAAACATACAGATACACGAATCGTAAACTACCTGTCGAATACCATTGATATACCCAATTCGAGAAGGAAAATTCGGTGCGGGAGGATGGCTGCATATCCTCTCGTATCCTATTTATGGAGTCTTATTGAAAAAACGTACCATATTCATATGAATTCATAATCCATTGGTATACTTCACTACAGAGTAACCTATAAGCCATATAATTCTATTGAGTACCTCAATGTACCACCTCGAATGCATCGAATGCCGCAAAAAGTATCCTGAAACCGAAGTCATTTACACATGTACATGCGGTGGTCTTCTCGATGTCGTTTATGATTATTCAGAAATCAGTCTCACCAAAAAAGACTTAAAAGGTCCCCTTTCAGTCTGGAAATACAGGGCGCTTCTTCCTGTAAGCCGTGAGCCCATATCCCTGAACGAAGGCGGGACGCCGCTTTATCGCGTTGACAGGATTGCAGAAAGCATCGGTCTAAAAGACATTTATGTCAAGCATGAGGGAATGAACCCCACCGGTTCGTTCAAGGACAGGGGAATGACCGTGGGCGTGACGAAAGCCCTTGAACTTGGCATGAAAACCGTAGCCTGCGCCTCCACAGGGAATACATCGGCGTCGCTTGCTGTTTACGG
>JAPZAO010000054.1 GCA_027460615.1 Candidatus Methanoperedens sp. | reverse complement strand
TTGATCACTGCCAGGAAATGCGGCGCCAGCTCCCCGTTGCGCTTCTCCACGGCGAAATATTTCTGATGCCCGCGCATCACCGTACCCAGAATCTCGTCCGGCAGGTCCAGAAATGCCGGATCGAAATCGCCCTGCAGGACCGACGGGCACTCGTTCAGATACGTCACCAGATGGAGCAGTTCCGGATCCTCGTGCAGCCGCCCGCCGGATTTCCGGATGAGCGCGGCGATCTCTTTTTCGATCTTGGCCCGGCGCGCTTCAGGCCGCAGCAGAACGCCATTCGCGCGCAGCTTAGCTTCGTAGTCGCGGAAATTCTTTACCTGCAAATTGGGGCGCCCGAGGAAGCGGTGGCCCTGTGTGCGGTCGCCGCTGCTTACGTCGCCATAGCTGAAGCGCAACGGCTTGCCGTCGAAGACGGCCACGATCCAGCGGATGGGCCGGATGAAGCGCACCCCGGAAAGCCCCGTCCAGGTCATGGAGCGCGGCCAGGAGAGATCGTGAATCACGCGCGGCAGGAACTCGGCGAGGATCTTCTCCGCCGAGCGTCCGGGGATGACCTGCCTTGCGGCAAGATATTCGCCCTTGGGCGTGGAGACGAACTGAATCTTGTGCAGGGGGATGCCCTGCTTTTCGGCGAAGCTGACCGCGGCGCGTGTCGGCGCGCCGACAGAGTCGTAGGCCACCGATTTCGGCGGGCCGGTCACCTCTTTCACGGCATCGGCTTGCTTTACGCGCAAGCCATACACCAAGCCCGTCAGGCGCCGCGGCGCCGCATACGCCGCGACGCTCGCTCCCTCCAGGAGGTTTTCCGCCTCCAGTGTCTTCTCCAGGAGGGCGCGCAACTCCACTTCCGCCCGCGGCAGCATTCCCGCGGGAATCTCTTCGCACCCGATTTCAAACAGCAACTCCGCGCGCCGGTCCAGGGCCTTTTTCATGCGCGCACCTCGGCCGCGGGGATGCTTTCTTCCCCGTTCCTCTGCTGTACGAAATACTCTGCGGTGCGGCAGGCCAGCGTGCGCACCCGGGCCATCAGTGCGGCCCGCTCGGTCGTGGAAATTACCCCGCGCGCATCGAGCTGGTTGAACAGGTGCGAACACTTCAGGCAGAGATCGTAGGCGGCCACCAGCGGATAGCGCTCCCGCGCCGGCCCCTTGGTCCGCTCAAACCCATCCAGGAGTCCCTTGGCCTCCTTCTCGTGGATCTCGAATTCGGAGCGAATGGCCTGCGCGTCGCTGCGTTCGAAGCTATACACGGAAAGCTGCTGCTCTTCCCGCAATCGAATCTCCCCGTAGCTGCGGTCCTCGGACCAGCGCAGATCGTAGACGCTCTCCACCCCTTGCAGGAAGGATGCGATGCGCTCGAGCCCATAGGTCAGTTCCACGGAGATGGGATCCAGATCCACTCCCCCGCACTGCTGGAAATAAGTGAACTGCGTGATCTCCAGGCCATCGAGCAGCACCTGCCAGCCGATGCCCCAGGCCCCCAGCGTGGGCGACTCCCAGTTGTCTTCTTCAAAGCGAATGTCGTGCTCGGCCAGGCGAATGCCGATGGCCTCCAGACTCTTTAGATACACGTCCTGTACGTCCGCCGGCGAAGGCTTCAGGACAATTTGAAACTGCAGATGCTTGTAGAGGCGGTTGGGATTTTCGCCGTAGCGACCGTCGGCGGGCCGACGGCTCGGCTGCACGTAGGCCACGCGATAAGGGGCCGCTCCGAGAACGCGCAGAAAAGTTTCCGGATGCATGGTGCCGGCGCCCACTTCCACGTCGTACGGCTGCTGCAGCACGCAGCCGCGCTTCACCCAGAATTGGGAGAGCGTGAGAATCAGATCCTGAACGGTGAGTCCCTGTTTTTTCTTCTCAAGTTTTACTTTAGTTTTCACGCCGTCTCCAAGAGTCCCCGGGTAATCAATTTTCGTTCCGTGTGATGCTCGATCCAATCGAGAGCGGCTTCGCGCAATTCCTCCGCCAGCGCAACCGGGACCGTGGTGTCTTCGATCTTGTCTAAACGCTCACTCTTCAAAATCTCGGCAATCTTGCGCGCCGCGGGCGAGAGCGAACGCATCCCGGGCCGCCGGCAATCCTCGCACAACAGCCCTGGGCTCCAGGAAGCATGATACCCCTGGCGCGAGCCGAGTACGCCGCCGCACTTCCCGCAGCGATCGAGAGGCGGAAGCCAGCCGCCCAGCTTCACCGTCCAGAAAGCGAAATAGCAGACGGGAAGCCGCCAATCCTTGCGCCGTTCAATTTCTCCCGCCGCCAGGAGAATCAGCCGGAACATGGCCTCCGCCGGCTCGCGCTCCGGCAAGACCATCTCGGTGATCTCGCTGATCATCGCCAGCCCGGTCGCCAGCGAGTACTCGCTCTGCGCCGCGTGAAACGACTCCAGCAGGTCGCATTGCTGGATGCGCACCAGATCGCGCGTCTCGCGCTCGATGTAATCCATCTGCACGTGCGCCAGCAGCTCCAGCGTCGAGCCATAGCGGTTCTTGAGCCGCCGCGCACCGGAAGCCAGACACCTCTGACCGCAGAAACCCGGCCCGCTCACCGGCGGCGTAATCGGGGTGTCGGTTTGTTGTGAAAGTGTCGCGCAAATCCCCGACGGCGCGTGCGGTTTTTTGTGCCGCAACCGATTGACACTGGTGTAATGCGACCCTATGATGCGCACTTTACTTTATCGCTGGCAGCGCTACGGCGGTCTGGAACATCGGACGGACAAGCGTCGTAAACAGGCGGTGAGGGCAGGTGAGGCGGCGCACGCCACGCGGTCCGTCATCACTCGAAAACCTCCAGGCCTGGAGGGTGTTTGCGTTCTAAAGGGAAATTCGCGTATGAGTGACTACATTGTTCTGGTCAAGCAGGTTCCGGATGTCTCGCAGATCACGGACAACGCGTTTGACCCGGAGACGGGCACGCTCGTCCGCTCGCGTCTGGCCAACGTGATCAACGAGCTGGACTCGCAGGCGCTGGCGTTCGCCCATCATATGAAAAAGATCAGCGGCGATGCGAAGGCCCGGTTGATCGCGTTGTCGATGGGCCCGCCGATGGCCGAGGAGGTGCTGCGATACAGTCTGGCACGTGCGGCCGATCAGGTCGTGCTGCTGACCGACCGGGCGCTCGGTGGCGCCGATACGGTGGCGACGGCCAACCCGCTCGCCTATGCGATTCGCAGGATCGTCAAGGAGCTGCTCAAGTGCGGCGACGACTATATCGTCATCTCGGGCATGCAGTCGGTCGATGGCGACACGGCCCAGGTCCCTGCCCAGATCGCCGAGGAGCTGGGTTTGTCCTGCATCGCCTATGTCACGGCGGCCCAGTACAAGAACGAACGTTTCGAATTCACCCGCATCATCAGCGGCGGCAGCCAGACGGTGGCGGCCAAGAAGCTCCCCGCCGTGGTCACCGTGGCCAAGTATGAATACCCCCTGTTCCCCACGTTCGGCGGCGCACGCTGGGCGAAAAAGGCCCCGATGATTCAGTGGGGCGTCGACGATATCAAAGCGCCGCAGGTCGGGGCCAAGGGCTCCAAAACGTCGGTGATCCGCGTGTTCCCGCCGGGCAAGAGCACCCGCAAGTGCAAGCACCTCAACGACGTGAAAGAGCTCGCCCGGACGATTGTCGAGAGCGTCAAGAAGAGCGAGGGGCAGGCAGGAGCCGCCACCGCCAAGAAAGCGGACGGCAAGTACGTCCTGCCGAAGCGGCGGGCGAGCCTGCTCGAACGCCGATTCGAGGCCACCGCCAAGGAGCAGGAGGACTACGATCTTCTGGGCCGGATTCTGAAAGAGCTGGGCATCAAGAGCGTCGAGCAGATCGACGCGGCCGCCCGAGAGAAGATACTCGCGAAGGCCGGGGAGAGCTTCCATGGCAACGCCCTTGATGACATGATCGCCGGGTACAAGCTGGCCGAGCCCGCCTTTCGTGGCGAAGTCTGGGTGGTCGCCGAGCACAGCGAGGGCACGGTCCATCCGGCGACATTCGAGCTGACGGGCAAGGCCCGCGAGCTGGCCGATTCGCTCGAAACGAAAGTCGGCGTGTGCATCGCCGGCGAGGATGTGGCGCACATGGCCGAAGAGCTGATCGCGGCCGGGGCCGACAACGTCTATGCGGTTGAGCACCCGCTGCTGAAGGTGTTCGACCCGACGGCCTATCGCAAGGCGATTGCCGACGCGATCGACAAATACGTGCCGCAGATCGTGCTGTACGCGGCGACGCCGCAGGGCCGCATGCTGGCCCCGATGGTGTCGTATCGCACCGGCTGTGGCCTGACCGCCGACTGCACGGGGCTGGACATCCGCGACACCTCGCGAAAGGGCGAGGTCGGCCTGCTGCTGCAAACCCGTCCGGCGCTGGGCGGAAACGTCATGGCGACCATTCGCACCAAAGGCTCCAAGAGCCAGATGGCGACAGCCCGGCCCGGCGTGATGAAACGGATGCCGGCAGACCCGTCCCGAAAGGGAAAGATCGTCCATCACAAAGTCGATCTGACCGAGGCCGATGTCAGCCTTGAAATTATCACGACCGAGCTGGGGCACGGGCAGGTCAATCTGCACGCCGACGCCATCGTCTCCGGTGGCAAGGGGATGCAAAGCCGCGATAACTACGAGAAGCTCGTCGGCCTGCTGAGGGACGCCTTGGCCAAGAGGCTCGACACGCAGGTCGAGCGGGGCGCCTCACGCGCCGCCGTCGAGCAGGGCTTCATCAGCCGAATTCACCAGGTCGGTCAGACGGGGACCTCCGTCGGGCCGAAGCTTTACGTCGCGCTCGGTATCTCCGGCGCCATTCAGCACATGATCGGCATCGCCAACACCGAGACGATCGTGGCGATCAATAGCGACCCTAACGCACCGATTTTCAGGCAGTGCGATTACTACATGGTCGCAGCGGTGGAAGATGTCGTCCCAAAGCTGGTGGCGGCATTGCAGGAAACGTGAAAGAATGTTTGATTTTTGAGGTTTGATTTTTGAAGTAGGCCGGGAGTGGCAGCCAAAGATCAACAATCAACAATCAACAATCAAACTTAAGGAAACAAGACGTGCCGAATTACAGTGAGTACAGCAGGACATCGGTTCTGGTCGTGGGCGCCGGTCCCGCCGGCCTGTCGACGGGGATTCAACTGAAGGTCCTCAAGCCCCAACTCGATGTGTGCGTGATCGACAAGGCCCTGGACCTGGGCAACCACAATCTCTCCGGCGCGGTGCTCGAGATCAAGCCGCTGCAAACGCTGCTCGACGCCGCAAAGAGCGGCTGGCGCGAGACCGACGAGGCCAAGCAGATCCTGGCCAACGTGATCGACAAGGACGACATCATGTTCCTGCTGGGCAAGAGCAGGGCGTTTCCCATCTTCTGGGCGATCAAGATGGCCCGGGGACTGGGGCTGGGCTTCGGCCAGATGATTCATCACGGCGACTACTCCGTATCCATCAGCCGGCTGACGAAGTGGCTGGGCGGAATTGCCCGAGGGCTGGGCGTGGAGGTCCTGACCGGCTTCGCCGCCGATCACGTGGTCTTTGACGGCGATGGCCTGGCCGCGGGCGTCAAGCTCGTCGATCAGGGCGTGGACAAGGAAGGGCACAAGCAGCCGAACTACGTCGAAGGCGACACGATCCAGGCGAAATTCGTTGTCCTGGCCGAGGGCTGCGACGGCCTGGTCACCGAGCGATTCATCGAAGAGGCGGGCCTGCAACGCGAAGCCCACCAGCTTTACTCGCTGGGCGTCAAGGAGCTGATCAAGGTCACGCCGGAGCAGTACGGCAAGTTCACGAAAGGCCGGGTCGTCCACGCGATGGGTCATCCGATCTGGACGCCGGTGATCGGTCCCGGCATGTTCGGCGGCGGCATCGTCTATGCCGGCGAGCAGGACCATCTGGCCGTCGGCATGATCGTCGGTCTGGACTGGAAGTACCGCGACTTCAACGCTCAGGATGCGCTCGTGCGGTTCAAGGAGCACAAATTCGTCAAGCCATTCATCGAGGGCGGCACGGTCGTCGAGGCCGGCGCCAAGATGATTCCCGAGGGCGGCTGGTACGCTGTGCCGCGAGACCCTGAGACCGGCAGCATCGGCAAGGGCAACGTGATGATCCTCGGCGACAGCGCCGGCTTCGTCAACATGCTCAAGATCAAGGGCCTGCACAATGCCATCGACTCCGGCATTCAGGCCGCCAAAGCCATCGCCGCATCACTGGATAATCCGAACACCGCAGCTCGAAAATATACGGAAAATGTCGAGCAATCGGATATCGCCAAAGAGATGAAGACCGCGAGGAAGTTCCGCCAGACGGTGGCCAGGTTCGGGCCGCTGCAAGGCATGCCTCTATCGGTCTTCGGCGGCTGGCTGCCGAAGTTTCACGTCGAGCCCGATTACGAGGCGATGACGGGGTCCTCCTACCGGCTCAAGCCGAACCAGAGCTTTGACAAGGACACCTTCACGGCGGTGGCGGCCACCCAGCATCGCGAGGAGCAGCCGGCGCACTTGAAGATCGTCGATCCGACGATCTGCCTGACGCAATGTCTGCCGATCTTCAATGCCCCGTGCATCACGTTCTGTCCCGCCGGCGTCTATGAGACGATCCACGGCGAGGTCAAGCCGGCCAACCCGTCGAACTGTCTGCACTGCAAGACCTGCCAGCGCAAGTGCCCGTTCGACAACATCCGCTGGACCGCCCCCGAAGGAGGCGGCGGCCCGCGATACAAACGGATGTAAAAGCGGCGTGTGGTTCCCGCATGACACCGGAACCAGCACGGCGAGGCCTCAAAACCTCGCCGTTTTTCTTGTGGTACGGCCGTGTAGCCTGCTCACCTCACTCCGAGGCCGCTCGGGCGCGTGTTGGAGCAGTTGAGGTTAAGGTGGTAGAGGTTGGGCAACTGGTCCCAGAGACGCTGGACGGCCTCGTCGCTGAAGGTGCTGTCCGAATAGATCTCCACGTAGACCAGTCCCTTGAAGTTCTCGAGATAGCCCAGGCCCTTATCGGTGATGTGGCCGCCCGGACCCCAGGTGCCCCTCTTTTCATCGAACCTGCCAGTGATGTTCAGGAGATCGAGCTTCTTGAGGTTGGCCAAGCGTTTGAGGCCTTCGTCGGTCAGGCCGGCGCCGCCGAGGCCGAGGCGATCGATATTCGTCAGGCCGGCTAGGTGGAGCATGCCCTGATCGGTGAAGTCGCGCGGGCCGATCTGCAGCCAGCGGAGCTTCTTCAAATTGGCGAGGCAGGCCAGGTCGGCATCGTTGAAGGCGTCCGGCGAACGGGGCTTGAAGCCCAGGCCCAGTTCCTCCAGATTCGTCAGGCCCGAGAGATTCAGCACGGCCCCGCCTCGTTCCAGCGTGTCTACATCGAGCTTAATCAGGCTGGTCATCGAATTGAGTGCGGCCAGGCCCGCGATAGTCGGGCGGCTATGCGAGATGTGTAGATTCGCAAGCGATTTCAGGGCAGTCAGCTTGGCGATGCCCTTGTCTGTCACGTTGTCGCAGCCGAACATCATGAGCCTCTTCAGGTTCGTGAGCTTGGCGATATGGTCCAGGCCGGCGTCGGTGATCCCGATGCTGCCGACATGGAGCTCTTCGAGCGATCTCAGCTTGGCGAGTTCCGCGAGACCCGCATCGGTGTAGTGAACCTGGTTCCTGTCGCGGCCGCCGGAATGCACCCTGGATATCTGAAGGACCTTCAAGTTCGACAACTCCGCCAGATGGGCCAGACCGGCATCGGAGATATTGTGCTGATCCTGCGGAAGGTCAAGGTGTTCCAGGGTCTTGATCTGCTTGAGGTAAGCCAGGCCCATGTCCGTCACTTGCGAGCTACCGATATCGAGTTTTCGCAAGGAACGCATCTTGGCGAGGTGAGCGATCCCCGCATCGGTGATGCCTCGCATCCCGCCCACGCACAGGATTTCCAGGTTCGGCAGCTCCGAAATCTGGGCCAAGCCGGCGTTCCCGACTCGCGAGTAGGCTTCATGAATCGAGAAGATCCGCAGCGAGGGGATGGCCTTGACGTGGACCATGCCGGCGTCGGTAAAGCGGGGACCATACAGGCACAGGTACGTTAGTCGCGGCAGGCCGCGCAGGTGCGCCAGGCCCGCGTCGCCGATGCCCTCGCCGAGATACAACTCTTCCAGCGAGGTCAGCTTGCTGATGTGTTGCAGGCCGACGCTCGTGACCTTGGTGGTTCCCGGAAAGTAGAGGCGCTTGAGCGACTTCAGTTGTGCGACGTGGACCATGCCCCGGTCGGTGACGCGCGAATTCAGAGCCAACTCCTCCAGTTGGGGAAAGCTCGACAGCATGCCCATTCCCGAGTCGGTAATGTCGGTGTTGTCAAGCGAGAGTTCCTTTAGTCCGGTCAGGTGCGTCACGGCTTTGAGCCGTACGTCGCCCGGTTTGACGCGGCCCTCTGTGCTCGCGAACCCCAGGCTGTAGAGATCGTCCGGCCCGAGCTTCGTAAGCCATGAAAGGTCACCCCATGAATCGGCATTGACCGTGAGGCGCACCCGCTTGCCGGCAGGGATGCGGACATCTCCCTGGGCCTCGCAGAAGTACCGAACTCATCGATGAAGGACCGTTTGTGGATATCAGCGGCACATACGATATAATCAGGAAACAGCCGGTCATATACCTTACAAACATGATGCACAGGCGTGATCCTATTTATCATGCTATTATGCCTGGAGGAAACGAACATAATGTCATGATGGGAGTGCCATATGAGCCATTGATATACAGGGAAGTAAAAAAAGTGGCAGATGTCAGGAATGTGGTTCTCACGCCGGGCGGATGCTGGTATTTCCACGCGGTTGTGCAAATACATAAAAAAAGTGACGAGGAGGCAACGAAGGCAATCGATGCCGCATTTGCAGCGCATAAGAGCCTGAAGCATGTGGTAATCGTGGATGAGGATATCAATATTTTCGACCCGAATGATATCGAATTTGCAATAGCGACACGTGTGAAAGGCGATGAGGATGTTTACATTTATCCGAATGTGAGGGGAAGCACACTTGACCCGCGCTCAGAGAACGGCATCGGGACAAAGGTGGGGATAGATGCTACTATGGATTTGAGCAAGAAATGGAAGTTCGAGAGGGCAAGACGACCGAAGGTACAAACCGCAGATGAACGCAGATGAATGCAGATTTTTTTTATATGCCTCCCCCGGCGCGCCGATTGGCATTTATAATGAACAGCACACGGATGACACGGATTGGACGGATATTCACGGATAATTTTAATCCGTGTGCATCCATATTATCAATGAAATCCTTGTTCTATTCAGGCGCCACAAATTTATCACTCTTTGAATATTAAATTCTAGGCGCCGATATGTTTCCGATGCGACCATGAAATCCTGAATGCCAAAAAATTCGAGATGTTTTGCTGTTATTAAGAAATAAAACCGCAGATAAACGCAGATTTGAAATTTTAGTAACACATGTAACGTTACTAAATTTTGTAACGGCAGAAAACTGAAATAGAGCAAAGGCAAAACCAGTGTGTTCATCTCACGCGGCGAAAAAAAAATCACTTTCGCCCCGCTTTCAAAGGATATATAAGGAGATAAGTGGTCTATTCAAAAAACGAACCGCAGATGAACGCAGATAAACGCAGATTAATTGCAAGGGTGGCGATAATAACTTGAATAAAAGTATCCAAAACGCTGGTGTAAAGCCCGCCGATGGGGCGCGGGACTGAAGGATGAATGCTAACGATATTTATAACCAGATTTGTGGATTTATTCCAACTCCTGAGCAGGCAGAGGTATTTGATGTATTATCCAATTGGAATAATTCCCAAAATCCTCTACTTTTAAGACTCCCCTGTGCATATGGTAAAACAGAATCCGTTATTGTGCCATTTTTAAATCAGGCTATATCCAAAAAATGGACATTAGCTCCTCGAATGATTTATGTTTTGCCGACAAGGGCTTTGTGCAACCAGATGCATGATAGAATTTCAAAATATGCCGATAATGTGAGTTTATTGGATGAGAAATCCTATTTGTTTTGCTGGGATGAAATTCCAGGAAACGATAGCGAAAAACTCAGGCAATTTTTAATGCAGAGTTTCAATTTGAAATGGATACAGGCAGCGAATATTGAAAAAAAAGATGATGGTAAAACCATAAACATCTCTGATGAAAAACATTCTATTTCACTAAAACGTAACGATGAGAAAATGAAGGTGGATTTGACAATTAATGATATTAGATACTCTGAACTCCTATCGGCAAAAGAGAGTGATAAGCTGAATATTCACAGAAAAATGATAATTGTTGGTATTGAGCATGGCGCGAGTTCTTTTGATCCCCTCTTTTTTGCGGATATATGCGTGACCACCTTTGACCAATTTCTTTATGGCTATGCACGATCTAAACGAGTTGGACATCATTTTGATTTGCCCGCTGGCGCAATTGCCAATTCCGTTGTTGTTTTTGACGAAGCGCATCTTTATTCACCCTACACGCACTCATTAATGCGGGCAATGATTGAGATACTTCGTATCAGCAGGATACCTACCATAGTTATGACTGCTACAATGCCCAAAACGCTAGAGAATGATCTATTAAGAGGAGAAGGAAAAGAACCAATTGAATTTTCTGGTAAATGGCCAGACCATATGGCTAACCGTTCTATATCATGGCGACAGGAAGATTGGGGATTACTGAATGGTGAAACGTTATCTAATGAATTAAATAACATTCTTGAAACTAATAAAAATAAGCGTGTTCTAATAGTGGCAAATCGTGTAGATGTGGCACAAAAAGTTGCCAAGGCTCTGGAAGGAAGAAAAGAATTTATTACGCTTATCCACTCACGTTTTACAGTTGAGGATAGAGAACAAAAAGAGGGATATGTTTGTGTGTATTTCGGAAAAGAAAAAGATAACCAAAAACCAGGGATAATAATATCTACTCAGGTTTGTGAGGTAGGGCTGGATATAAGTTGCGACATTCTAATTACAGAATGTGCTTCTGCTGATGCATTAGTACAGAGAGCAGGGCGGGTTGCGCGGTGGGGCGGCAATGGCGAGGTTGTTATCGTGAGACCAATAGGAAATGAAAACCAGCTTGCTAAATGGGAAGAAGCGTATCCTTATGTCGATAAGAAGAAAGAGGAGAAAAGCGAATTTGATGGAATCTTGAAAGGAGAATTCGCTGGTCTCGCATGGGAATATCTGAAGCAGAAAGCACAAAAAAACTTGTTTACTGATTGGTCTGCTATTTTAGACTTTTGCAATAAGATGGATTATCATACCAATGATATAGAAGCCAGAGGCGCTTTAGGTCAGCTTTTTGATGCAACACTTTATGCGGATGAACGTCCACGGAATCTTTCGGCAAGAGGAGAACTTTACTGTACGCTTGGGGTAATTTCTGAGGACCTCCTGAATAGGGTAAAGATATCGCAAGAAAAAGAGACTGAGAAAAGAAAAAAAGGAACAAAGAAAAAAGAAAAAACTCAGCAAATTCCTTATTCAGACTTACGAAAATATCTTATTAACATTTCATTCCGCTACCTTTACAATAAAGATACAAAAAATCTGAAAAAATATGATTTAAATGAAGGCAAAGTGGGAGATAAACTGGATAAAATTAAGCCCAAGCCTTTCGAGACCTATCTTATAGATCCGACTGAACACTATAACTCTAATCTGGGTTTAATTCTTGCGAAAATGGAAAAACCAGAGGAGACGGAGGAGGGAGCTTCATGCCTGATTTTATAATCTGGAGCGCTCCCGAAGAGCCGTATGAAAAGCATATAGAACTTTGTTTGGAGTCGTGGAAAAAATTAAAGATACGGATACTTCCAACTCTAAGTCGCTTATTTCAAGTAGACGCAAATAGTGCAGACAAAACTATTGGAATTACAATTTTATGTCATGATATCGGTAAACTTTCTCATCAGTGGCAAGTCAATATCCACAAACCAAAAGCTGAGAGAAAACGCGGACCCCCACATGCTACTCTTGGAGCACCGTATTTATTAATCCTAAATGGTAGCAATTTTAATGATTTAAGTAGCGCTTCAGCACTGGCAATTTTGATGCACCATACTGATAGCGGTTTAGCGCAAGGAAACCTCGAACATCCGGCAGAAGATGCGATTAATCGCGGTCTTGTAGAGTATGGAACCGAGAATATCCGTTGGGCAAAGGGAGCGGATGAAGCTTTCAAGCAAACCGTTGATAATTTCCCTGAACTTGAACAGAATGCTAAATCTCTCGATTCAATTAAGCTAAAATCCCTCGAAGATATAGCTAAGCAATTACGACTTTGGGCGCGCTGTCCGAAAGAAATTGAAAGGCATCAACGCCGAATGCAGGTATTAGCTATCCATCATATTTTAAAAGTCTGTGACTGGCGGGCAGCAGCTCAAAGACCACAAATAGAGTCTGATGAAGAGGGTGAGGAGATAGAAAATCGATGGCAGGATTCAATTTTGAATATCTATAATGAAGGTGGACTTTTGGTATGAGTAATCTTACTACCTTCTATACACCAGGTACCGGATTACCAGATTTAGAAATGCGTATTGCATTGGGGCTGTGCGCAGCGTCATTAAATGCATTTGATCCAGAGAAAGTTACATTATACGAACTAGATGATAGGTATTGTATTGAAATAAATGAAAATCACAATGCAGAAACTGCAATGGCACGCTCTTTAGCATGGATATGTTCCAATAAATTAGCTGATGAAAGAATCTTTGGTAATTTACCTGGAGTACATACCAGATGGTATAAATCACAAGCAAAAAATGTCGCTAAGTTTGGTAAATGGTTATTTGAGAACCCGACTTTCCCAGAATCTATGAAAAATGGTAATTTGTTTCATAAGGAGGGTGCTACATCATCAGCATGTGGACATCCCTACAATCATGATGATGAAGTGTTTACTGCATTACTTGTACTGTCCCCTCATATCGGAAAGCCCCCAGTTCGCAATAGCATGCAAACCGTCAAAAATTTACCTATCTGTCCTTATTGTGGAGTTTTAGCTTTAGCAGGTGCTGCAATCTTCCAAATTTGTCTTTCAATTCAGAAAACTGATGACAATAATATATTCTTTCTTCCAAGGTTTTCTGGGAGAGTACAGGGGGAAATTCTCTCTTCATATCTCGCTGCAACGAAACATCTTAGAAATTCATTATATGATATACCTGCAATGGCTGGCATTTTAGTCCTTTTGGGAAACTATCCTAATGTTGTGGATATATTATGTGGTGAAAAGAGCAATGTCCATTCATTTTTCGTCAGTAGATACCAAGCAGAAAGATCTGGC
Source organism: Candidatus Methanoperedens sp. (assembly GCA_027460615.1). Classification (GTDB taxonomy): domain Archaea; phylum Halobacteriota; class Methanosarcinia; order Methanosarcinales; family Methanoperedenaceae; genus Methanoperedens. The sequence goes on along the minus strand of JAPZAO010000054.1, from coordinate 10,820 downwards.
GCTCGTTATGAAAAACTTTTAGAGCAATCGATTCGTAATGAGGAAGCATTTCTTTTCTATTCACCATATAATCGTGCATTGCTTCTAAAATGCTACAAGGACAATAATAGAAGTGAATTATTGGCATTTCTTGCACGTTCACTTCAAAACTATGATATAAAATCAGCTTTAGATTTTGCTCGCACTTATGTGAGTTCAACAGAAGGAAAGGCAATGTTACCATTGTCAACAACTGAATTCTTATTAAAGGAGGTATGTAAAATGGATAAAACACTTTTAGAAGGAGAGAAATTTAAAGTAATTAAAGAAGTAGCGGATATGCTTCAGCACTTTGTTAGAGAGCGTAACTTTGGTTACGTGGATAATTTAAGGAAAGCAAGGGATGCAGATGAGTTTGGACGGCTTCTATTGGATGCTCAAAGGGAGGCGCAAAGTGTCATGCTCGACCCTAAGAAGCAGATTAAACCCTATTTGCCTGGGCAAAATACAGTTCAACGAGTATTGCAGATTGTAAATGAAGATGAGAAACAATTCAAATCTGTCCAAACATTGGTAGCCCTTTTAGCATTCACATATTACAAAAAGGAGGTATAAAATGAGTTATCTTTCAATAGCAGCAAAGTTGGTTTTAAATGTGCATGATCTCAACAATGAAGGAAGCATAGGACAATCTCTTGACATCAGGCAAATTAGAATGGTGGATGAGACTGGAAAGCCATTAGAGGAAATGCCTGCAGTAAGTGGGCGAATGATGAAGCATTGGCATCTGGAACATATGAGAAGAAGAGCTTTAGAAGTAAAGATGCCACTCTGTGATACTTGCAGTTCGGGACAACCTGAGCGGCAAGCTACTGCTGAAGACGAACTCAATGCCATACAAAGTTGCGTGATTTGTGACACTCATGGGTTTCTATCAACTAAAGCAATCAAAAATGCACCAAGGAGAAGTTCTTGTAGTTCGTTTTCATGGATGTTGCCAGTATTGGGAACAAAACCAGAAAGCAAACAGGTTATCCATTCTCGTGTAACATCTGGAACGGCTGCATCGATTGGAACTGATGAAACTGCTCAGATGATATTTCATAAATCTTATGCTTCTGGGATATTTGCATTTGTAGCGAGTATCGACCTAAATCGCATCGGTCAGACAATAGATAATCGGAAAATAAGTGGTGACATTAAAGAACGACGTAAGCTTGCTATTCAGTCACTTTTGCCTGTATGTCTCGGTGCTTTTGGGGCGTCTCAATCGCATGCACTACCGCATGCAAAATGTGTAGGATTACTTGCGGCACTTTCAACTACCGAAAAACCTATTCCAAACCTAATAAGTCCAATTTATCAAAAAGGATTTGAAGAATCAATTTCACTACTTGAATCAATCAAGACTGGTGTTAATTGGTGGACTTATGGCGACGGATTGAAGAATGCAAAACCAAATGTTCAAGATGTATTTGATGAGATAATAAATAAGATTTAGGAGGAAATAACTTTGATCGCGATTGAGTTTCGTTTGAAACTCTCCTCCATGTATTCAATTCGGGTTCCTTATAGTTATCAATGTGCACGCACATATCCTTTGCCTGCTCCTTCCACTATCAAAGGACTATGCGCTAATGCATTATGGGAAAATGAAGGCGGAAATCCAATTGAAAAGCTAAACGAAATTCATCAAGCCTCTATAGGAGCAACTTCGCGAACTGATTCTTCGATTGCAGTTTCTTCCTGCACAGTTCGAATAATTCCCATGAATGCTTTATTGAAACAATTTGCTTTTACTCCTTGTATAGATTGTATGATTGTTCTGAAAAAAGGATATGAGATATTAGAAAATAGAATTATTGAAGCACTTAAGGTTTCCCCTGTTTATCTGGGGGATAGTGAATCTTTAGTAAGTGTAATGCCTGAAACTGTTCAGAGTGTTCCAAATATTGAAGAATTTAATGAAGGAACAGAAATAACAGTAAATTCGCTGGTTAAATTTGATTTTATAAAAGATAAGAAAATGACTTCAAAAGGTGTTGTCCTTTATATGCAGGACGATCCATGCGCTGATGATGCGATTCTGGAAAGATATATTGCGCCACTGATGCAAGAAGGCGATATTTACAAACCATTGGAATCTTTTTCTTTTATTTCTGCAAAGAAGGGGATAGTCGTTAAAGGAAACAGAGTGCAAGGTATTTTCAGCGAGGATAAGCAAACGGAATCAACCGCACAAAAACCAAAGCGTGAAAGGAAAAAGAAAGCATCATGACATCAAGATTAAGGCACAGCATGACTATTCCTACTATTGAGCTTGTTTTAAAGACAGAGAAACCCCTGGATTTTGATAACAGCGTTGGCTTACGGGGATTTGTAGGGAGGAATTTTTCAGGCGATGTCTTTTTGCATAATCACGATGACGACAATCTCGTATATTCATATCCGCGTATTCAATATAAAATCATCAACAGTAGAGCTTGTATAATTGGCTTGGCAGAAGGAGTTAATTCTATAAAAAATATCCCACCCATTGAAAATATTGTTTTGGGCCATGAAGATGTTAAAGTAAACGGCATCGATTTATCAGAAAGGCAGTCCACTTTTGGGGTTTTAGATGCCCAAAAAAATTACTCCTTTCTCACACCTTGGCTTGCTCTGAATGAAAAAAACTATGATATATACCGGGGGTTTGGAAGCTGGGAAAAAAAGAAAAACCTTCTTGAAAAGATTCTAATAGGCAATATAATTTCAATTTCAAAGAGCCTTGGCTATACCGTACCTGAGCCTATTAAGATAAAAATATTGCAACTTAAAGAAGTTCCAGCAGCCTTAAAATCTGTCTATATGATTGGTTTTCTCGGCACGTTTTCTGTCAACTTTGAAATCCCTGATTACTGGGGTATCGGTAAATCAGTTTCTAGAGGTTTCGGCGCGTTATTAGGATGGAAGAATCTGTTAATGAAAATAAACGCCAAAGTTAGCAAATATGATAACTATAGTGCATAAAAATAAGCAAATCCTTAATCAAATCTATTACCCTAACATAACATTATGCATCTTCACCCTCACCCTCGCCTCCCCGCCCTCCCCGGCACACAGGCGCGGCGCATCACGACAGACGGCGCGCCGGGGTTTCATGACGGCGCCGGATTTATAAAGATGATTTATGATAAATACTATGAAATAAAAATATGGAGAATATGAAACAACCCATCTGCGTTCATCTGCGTTCATCTGCGGTTCGTGATTTCGATACGTATAGCCTGCATCGGCTTCCTATCGGCGCGCCGAACAGTCGAAAATATTTGTATCTGAGTTCATACGAGTTAGTATTGAGTTCGTTGTTTATATTTCATCCCGCTTTGTGCTCGTTGTGTTCATCTGCGGTTAATGAATTCCTATACGCTGAAAAAATTGTGAAAGCGCATATCTGTCCACAATACCTAAAATATGTGCTGGGGGCATAGATGTATCTCACACCAGAAGAAGAAAAGCTCTTCAACGGGGAACACGGCCCGACTTACCAGAAAGCGATTGAGATACTCGCTGCCCTCGGGGACATTTACGAAGCTGACAGGCTTATTCCAATAAAAAGCGCCCAGATAGCAGGCGTTTCGTACAAGACCATAGGCGATGCCGGTCTTGAATGGATATCAGACCTGAAGGGAAAAGTAGCTGTTCCTTCGATACTTAATCCAGCCGGTATGGACCTGGAATGCTGGAAAGAAATGGGTATTTCAGAGGATTTCGCGAAAAAACAGGAAAAAATAATCCAGGCATATTCCGCGCTCGGTGTAAGAATCGAATGTTCCTGCACTCCGTATAATATCTTTGACAACCTGGCTGGCTTTGGAGACCATGTGGCGTGGAGTGAATCTTCAGCAATTTCGTACGCCAACTCGGTCATCGGGGCGCGGACAAACAGGGAAGGAGGACCGAGCGCGTTGTCGGCTGCGCTTATTGGAAAAACGCCGAATTACGGTTTTCATCTTGATGAGAATCGAAAACCTGTTATATCGATAATAGTTGAGGCAAAGCTTCATGATTCTGATTACGGGGCGCTTGGGTATATCGTCGGCGAGATGGTGGGCGATAAAGTGCCTTTTTTTAAACTCAAATCAAAGCCATCGAAGGACGAGCTCAAATCACTCGGCGCCGCAATGGCAGCTTCCGGCGCCGTGGCGCTGTACCATGTTGAGGGTGTGACTCCTGAAGCAGGAAAATACGAGGCGCCGAAAGAAAAGATTACAATCGAAGAAAGCCAGATAAAAGAGGTTTATTCAAAGGGTGAGCCGGATTTAATCGCATTTGGTTGTCCTCACAGCAGCGTCAGCGAGCTTGAAAGGCTTGAGCGGCTTTTAAATGGCAAGAAAGTAAAAAAGGAGGTCTGGATTTGCACCTCGCGCGCCATAAAAAATAAGCATCCTGAATTGATTAAGCGAATCGAGAAAAGCGGCGCGAAGGTTTTTTGTGACACATGCATGGTTGTCTCTCCTGCGAGCGAGAGGTTCACGTGCATGATGGTGAATTCGGGGAAGGCGCATAAGTATGTGCCGAATTTGTGCGGGGTAAAGAGTATTCTTGGAAGGACAGAGGATTGCATTGAGGCAGCGCTGAGAGAATAAAAATGAAAATCGCTGTCACCAAACTCGAAGAAAAATCAGGAGGCACACATGAGCTTTTCAGGCGATACGGCCATGAAGCCGTCATTGTATCAACTATGCGCGCCGCGCCGCCTGCCGACCCGGCTCCTCTTTCCCGCCTGGCCGGGATGATTTCAAAGAATAAAATCGACATCCTGGTTTTCACAAGCGCTCTTGGCGTTGAAAAGCTCTTTGAAAAAGTAAAACCCGGGAAAAATGTGAGAATCGTAAGCGTAGGCCCTAAAACTGCAAAAAAAGTTGAAGAATACGGGATGCGAAGTGAGGTTATTGAGAAATTCTCATCCGGTCACTTTGCAGAATATCTCGGTGATATAAGCGGCAAAACAATCGGCATCGCCCGCGCCGATGTGCCAAATCCGGAATTGGTAAGCTCCCTGACAGCCGCAGGTGCTATAGTAATCGAGGCGCCGGCATATCGGCTGGCAGCCGGCGACAGTATTGTAGAAGTATTAGATGAGGTTGATGCAGTGATTTTCACCAGTGCAAAATCTTTTGAACTTTCAGGCTTCGCGCCGGAACATTCAAAAAAGCTCAAAGTTATTGCAATCGGACAAAAAACCGCTGAAGCGATGCGAAAACATGGGATAAATCCGGATATCGTGGGGAACGGCACGCTTGAAGATTGTTTGTCTCAACTATGATTTAACTAGAAAAGGATTGTCCACGCTTGCAAATAATGCCATTATACTGATGCGACCCGTCATTGTGTCATCCACCTTTGCGCCCCAGATAATCCTTTTTGTGCCCGGGACATTCTGTGCCATCAACTCGCCAATTCTTGCGACTTCCTCAAGCGTCAGGTCCTGCCCGCCTGTGATATGTATGAGCAAACCGTGAGCAGAAGAAAGGTCGGGAATGTCAAGCAGCGGGGCGGCTATCGCCCGCAATACCGACTTTTCAACGCGGTCCGCACCTTCCGCCTCCCCGATCCCGAAAGATGATATTCCTCCTTTTTCAAGAACAGCTTTTAAATCCGCAAAATCAAGGTTCATAAGGCTTGGTTCGGTGATGGTTTCTGTTATGCTTTTGATGAATGCACCGATAAGGGCGTTCGCTACTGCAAAAGCAGTCTTAAGAGGCAATTTCCCGGCCACTTTCCTCAATTTCGTGTTATCTATCAATACGACAGAATCGCAGGTCTGCGAGAGGGCTGCGATTGCCTTTTTTGCATTTTCGCGCCTAAGCGATTCTATTTCAAAAGGCATGGTCAGGCACGCGATTGTAAGCGCGCCCATATTGCGGGATATTTCAGCAACCACTGGCGCAGAACCTGTACCCGTGCCCCCGCCGAGACCCCCGACAATGAATATGATGCTGCTGCCTTCGAGTTCTTTCCTTATTTCTTCTGCACTTTCGCGCGCGCATTCCGCGCCCACTTCAGGGAATCCCCCGCATCCTTTACCCCTGCTTCTTTCTTTTCCCATGAGCAGCAATTTATCCGCCCTCTGTAAAACAAGATGCGTTATATCGGTGTTCGCTGCTATTATTTTCGCGCCTGCAATACTTTTCTGGGATAGGTATGTTATGATATTGCAGCCCGCGCCCCCAAGACCGATTACAGCAACGGTCGGTCTTGATGCTTTCCTGATATCTGTTAATTCCACCATTGTCTTAGAAGTTTAATAGAGTCTCATTGATATAATTAGTTTTCTGCGCTATCAGTAGATGGACAAGTGGATAAAGATGAAAATTGACCTATGTAGATAGTTTTGGAAATGAATTTACAGAAAATAATGTTGTACCCAGAAATATAATAGTGGATTTTGGGTTTGCGTAGTACTAGTTTATATCAGACGATTTTTGACAGAGCAGTGTATCTGACGAAGACTTGACAGAACCGTTTGGGGAATAATTTATATTCTTATCCTGAGACTCTGGATGCATGCGTATCGGGGTCATTGCAATCCAGGGAAACGTAGAAGAACACGTTGAGGCCTTAAAAAGGGCATTAAGACAGGCGAAACTGGAAGCAGATGTCGTAAAGATAAAACATAAAGGAATTGCCCCTGCATGCAATGCATTAATTCTTCCCGGTGGCGAAAGCACCACGCTTGGAAGGCTCATGGAAAAGGAAGGCATCTTATCCGAAATCAGGAAAGCCGCTAATTCAGGCATTCCTGTAATGGGAACATGCGCAGGACTTGTGCTGCTTGCAAAACACGGGGACGAACAGGTGGAAAAGACAAAACAGGCCCTGCTTTCACTAATGGATATCCGAGTCAACAGGAACGCATTCGGGCGGCAGAAAGAATCCTTTGAATCACTGGTGGATTTTAAGGGGCTCACGGAACCCTTTAATGCGATATTCATCCGCGCGCCGTGTATTACAGAGGCGGGAAAGGACGTGGAAATCCTTTCAACATACAGGGGGCATATAGTTGCGGCAAGACAGAAAAACCTGCTCGCCCTGGCATTCCATCCTGAATTGGCAGAAGATTTAAGAATCCACGAATATTTCCTGAAAATGATAAAATAAAATTACCTGGACTTTTCGATTCTTCTGGTAATTTTATCAATTCTTTTCTCATACGAACTCTTAAGTTCCTCATACTCTTCATCCAGCATGTTCCCAGATTCGTATTCCTTATTTAATTCGCTGAGTTTGGAAAGAGTTTCATCCTTCATGACCTCAAGTTCGTCCTTGGTTTTCCCCTCAAAATCGGTAGCTTCCGTTTCAACTGGTTCAGGTGTTGCAGTTTCCCCGGCATCTTCTTCGCCTGTTTCCTCAACAGTCTCATCAACAGTTTCTTTGCGCTTCAGAGAGTTCCTGATTTTTTCTTCAAATTGCCGGATTTTTTCATTCTTTTTCCTGATAAACAGGTATGAAAACACAAATATAATCAGGAGCCCGAGAACCACATAAGCTGCAATTCCTGAAGGAGTGGCTGCTGGTCTTGAGATTTCAACTGTTATCTCTTTGAATTGAGGAGGGTCTGACCACCTGTTAATAATTGAATTGTCTGCTTCGCCAATTTCTTGAGGAGTGATTTTATTTCCATTTTCGTCAAACAATGCAATCGAATTGTCTTTCGATACTGTTAATTTAAGTATAAACAGTGGCAATCCTTTTATTGGTACATATTTGTAATTTATTAGTGTGGGGTATGTCAGCTTCTTGGAAAAATATTTTGATTTTGTAATCATTCCTGTATTTTCTGCAGGCAGTAAATATTCCACAACATATAACGATGCTGTATCATTTGCTTTTATAATATCTTTCCAACTGATGATATTTCCGTCCTGCATCAATTGAATAGGAGTCGGTGTTGCTCCCATTGCCATTTCTGTTTTTCCCACCCTGAATCCTTCGGCACCATCGGGCACCCATGTCCTCAGAGAACCGTTAAAATTCTTAGTCCCTATATTTTTTAAAGCCAATGTTTCACTTACGAATAATCTATTCTCAGATTGCAGTTGAACAGCGTCAATTACTATCAAATGCTGTACCAATACAATATCCTGGTCTGATTCCGTACTATTAATCAAATCCGGTTGTGTTGTGGATTTGTTGCTTGTCATCCCCGCAAAACCATAGGCGGTATTGATTAAAAAAATAATCAAAAACATTGATATCAAATACTGTTTTATTTTTTTCATTATCATCTGTCCATTCAATATACTATTTTGGTTGATATATTTTGTTATTTAAAACACAAGTTGGATGCACAAATACAATTTCATTTATCAAAACATGCAAAATACAGGCACTCTTCCCGCGAAATCTGTGGTATATCTACGCTGCCATCGCAGAATATCGCCGGCGCATCCCTGATAAGCACACAAGGTGTGCTTTCATCCGCCTCTCCCATTATTATTTGCGCCGCAGAAACAAGATTATCTGCAGTGGCGCGCCGTGTAATCAAAAGGGGTTTTCCGAAGAGGTCTTTTCTTCCCCTCATATCCTCCACAGGCTCAATCCCGGCGCAGCCAAGCGCAATACCCACACAACCGAGACGCAACGGCTGAGTCCTGCTATCGCCGATGATCACTGCAAGATTGCACCTGTATTCCTCCATCAGGTTTTCCCGGATTTTAACTGCGCTTTTTTTCGGGTCTTCGGGCAGCAATACAACATGCCCTTCCGGCGCATTGGAATTATCTATTCCAGCGCTTGGCGAAAGCACTCCTTTAGTAATAGTCACCACAACCCCCGGTATTCCTCCCAGAATCTCATCTGATTCACGCATGATAAGCTCCATTTTCCCGGGGTCGGTTTCATAAAGCTTTGAAAGTTCGATTGCCTTTTTTGATGGTGCAACACTTTCAAGATTCACAACCCGCCCTTCCGCTGTCGCGACCGCTGATTCGGCAAGGACGAATATATCGTTATCCTGCGGCTTAATGCCGCCTGCTTTCATGGACTCAACCATGACCGAAGCCATATCATCGCCCGGTTTTATAAGCGGCGTTTTTATTCCGAATAATTGCATGTTCCAAACTCCTTCATTATTTTTATTGCGCAGAAATCCCCGCACATGGTGCATGGCCCCTCAGAAGGCGCCAGAGCCCTTGCCCGCTCGCTGTCGATGCAAAAGTCCATCTGCCCCTCCCAGTCAAGGTTTGCCCTTTTTCTTGCAAGGTTTTTATCCTTTTCGTCCAACCCGTATTTTATCGAATCGCCTATATGCGCAGCTATCTTAAAGGCGATAAGCCCCTCCCTCACCTGTTCCGGGCCGGGAAGCCCGAGATGCTCGGATGGCGTAATATAACACAGGTAATCAGCTCCCGCACCGCTTGCTATGCTCGCTCCTACGGCTCCGGCTATGTGGTCATATCCAACAGCAATGTCTGTGGGCAGGGGTCCTGCCACAAAAAGTGGAAAATCTGACTGGCGTTTATGGAACTTTACATACTTTGCTATCCTGTCTGCACGCACATGCCCTCCCATGCCTTCGATAATCACCTGCACGCCCGCCCGGTTTGCCTCTCTTGCAAGTTCCACGTTCTGTTTAATTTCAGCAAGCTGCGCCTTATCCCGCATATCATGAATGCACCCGCTTCGCATCGTGTTTCCGAGTGAGAGTACGATGTCATGTTTTTTCAGGATTTTTAAAATCTCTTCGAAATTTTCGACAAACGGGTTTTCACATTTGTTTTTCATCATATAAGCGCAGGTAATCGATCCGCCTTTGGATACAACGCCCATTATCCGTTTCCTATTTTTCAAATTATCAAGAGTTTTACTATTTATACAGTGAAGCACAAAGGAATTCACTCCGCTCTCTGCCTGCTGATTCAAATTTTGGATAATATCCCTGGGAGTCATGTTCCCAAGACCTTTTTCGGCTGCGGTCTGGTATATCGGGACAGTGGTTATTGGAAGTCTCGTATTATCAAATATTTTCCGGCGTATCTCCGAGATATTCCCGCCCATGGAAAGGTCTGTTATGGTATCTGCGCCGTATTTTTCCGCAAGTTTTGCTTTTTTCACTTCTTCATCAGGATTTATTTTTAAAGATGATGTCCCGATATTTACATTCACTTTCGTTGAAAGACCTTTGCCGATGCCGACTGAGCATTCTCCCCGGCTCATGATAACGACGCCTCCGTTTGCAACCCGCGAAAGTAAAACCTCGATATCGATATTCTCAAGCTTAGCAACCGACATCATCTGTTCGGTTACGGTACCCTCTTGCGCCTGTTCTACCCGCGTTTTCATATTATGCCTGCCATTTCAAGAATATCTTTTGTTTTTTCATGGTTCCCGATTGGCATTATATGAACGCCGCCGCACATGCCGTGTAATTCTTTTATCAATCCTGCCGCTATTTCCATCCCTCCGGTTTGGGGATTCCTGGCATTTTTCATCCGGTCAATCAAATTTTGAGGGACTTTGATGCCTGCAATATTTTTATTAAGGAACCGGGCGCTTTTTTCGGATTTCAGCGGGATTATACCTGCTATAATCCGGCTTCTGCTTATGCCGGTATCCTTTATCTTATCCAGAAAGCCTGAAAACTTTTCTATGTCAAAAACAGCCTGGGTCTGGATAAAACGTGCACCCTGGCTTATTTTTTTCCCAAGTTTAATAAGAGCAATTTCACTCAGTTCAATATTTGTAACAGCTCCGGCGCAGAAATTTGTACTGCCGTCCAGCCTGTTGCCTGAAAAATCAAAACCCGTGTTCAGCTTCTGGACAAGACCAAGAAGCTGCACCGAATCCATATCATA
>JAPZAO010000053.1 GCA_027460615.1 Candidatus Methanoperedens sp. | reverse complement strand
ATGTCGCCTCGGCAAGCGGCTCGCCTGATCCAGAGAATAGGCAGAAGCGAGCACAGGCTGCGCGGAGTCGCGAAAGGTCTCATCATAGGCACATCCGTAGACGACATCCTTGAGTCGGCCGTTATCGCGCAAAACGCAAGGAACGAGAAGCTCGAACCGACGGTCATCCACGGATACCTGTGAATGTCCCTATGGCGCCTGTTTTTTCCAGGTCTTTTGATTTGCGAAGCTTTTGAATGAGTGAGTCCAGCGTATGGTATTCCGGCTGTCGAATGATAATTTCCACAAGTTCCTCAATGTCTGCGCTTTCCGGATTATCCAGTCTTTTAATAATTTCTGCGGCTTCTACATCGCCAAGCGCTATTTTTGGGAGTTTGCTATCCTTAAAACCCTCGACCACGGCAAAATCCATCCCTTCGTTTGCAAGCTCATCAATTGCTTTTGTAAGATTGTTGTCCTTCGAGAATTTCACAAGTTCTTCAGGGGTAACCGCGACCACCACATCCGCGCCTGCATTCGCATGTTTCCATGTATCAGTACCGGGAGTGTTTATCCTGTGCTCATGCATGTGCTTAATTGTTCCGACAGAACCGCGCTTTGAAAGTGCGCTTACCAGATGTTCCACTAATGTTGTTTTCCCTGTTTTTTTATATCCCACGACAGAGATGATTTTCATAAAGCGACACCTCGCTTTATGCGGTGTTCAGGTATGCTGTTGCATACCTGTCGTTTGATAAAACTTTCATAAAGTTTTTTCATAAACAACTACATGGATTCCGGCGCTGTAATCCCGAGCGTATCAAGCGCATTCGCAAGTACGATGCGGGAGCAGTCAACAAGAGCAAGGCGCGCCGCCCTGAACTCAGGTTCGGCATCAAGCACTGGCACATACCTGTAGAACTGGTTAAAAGCGTCTGCAAGTTCTCTTGCATAAATGGCAAGGACATTTGGTTTTAAATCCCTCGATGCGACATCGATGGTGTTTTCAAACCAGGCCAGCTTTTTTACGAGCGCGATTTCCTGTTCCTCAAGCAGTACATTTGGGTCAAATACCTCAAATGCAATTCCATCTTCCTGTGCTTTCCTGATAATGCTGCATGCCCTGGCATGTGAATACTGGATAAACGGCGCTCCCTGTTTTTCAAAGTCAACAGCTTCCTTCCAGTCAAACGTGGTTGCCTTTTCGGGTGATATCCTGATAATATCGTACCTCACCGCGCCGATACTCACAAACGCCGCAACCTTCTTTTTAAACTCCTCATCTTTTTCAGGAAGCTTTTTATCCACTACTTCATAAGCCGCTTTTTCAACCTCGTCCAGGAGTTCATCAGCCGAGATGAAAACACCCCTCCGCGTGCTCATTGATCCTTCGGGCAGTGATACGAACTCAAAAATCACGATTTCCGGCTCCTTAAGACCGAGAATCCGAAGCATCGCCTTAAGCTGGGATGAGATGAGCTTGTGGTCTGCGCCGAGTATATCTATCATCCTGTCGCATTGTTTTGCTTTCCATTCGTGGTATGAAAGGTCGCGGGTAGTGTAAAGAGATGTCCCGTCCGAGCGCTGGATTACCAGCGATTTTTGAATCCCCATGTCGTTTAAGTCAACCATGAGCGCCCCGTCCTTTATCATGGCGCGGTCAAGTTTTTTTATCCGCTCCATCATCTTGTTGACATCGCCGCCCCTCACAAATTGCGATTCCCAGGTGAATTTATCATGGTGGATATTTATGCGGCGCAGGGATTCTTTTATTCCCTCCATGGCGGTATCTATGGCGTCTTTGAATTTTTTATTGGTTTCAGGGTCGCCTGCCTCGTATTTTTTCATTATGGCATCCACTTCGGGCGAATGCTCTTTTTCATCCACAAGATTCTTATTTGCGTTGATATAGACCTCGGCTATTGCATGGTCTTTCTTTTTGCTTACATCGAATTTGAAATTCTCAAGTCCCCAGACCACCACGGCAATCTGCCTTCCCATATCGTTTATGTAATACTGCGTCTCGACATCATAACCGGCGCGCGTAAGTACCCTGGCAAGCGTATCGCCAATTACCGAGTTCCTGATATGACCGATATGCAGCGGACCGTCCGGGTTTGCAGACGTATGCTCAAGGATGACTTTTCCCCTGTTATCCAGGTTCCCGAAGTTCTCTCTTTCAAGCAGAATGCGCAGAACGGTTTCATTTAAGAACGAGCGGCTAACGAAAAAGTTGATGTAAGGTCCTGCAGTCACAGCCCTGTCGATGAAGGAGTCGGGCGGTATTTTGATATTTGCATATATGATTTCAGATATCTCTTTTGGGCTTCTTTTGTATTTCGGAGCCAGCTTGAATGCCACCGAGGAGGATATGTCCGCATGCGGGGATTCGTTTAACGCCATGTCTTCGGCTTCAAATCCCGCTTTAGCCACTGCATTCGATAATACAGATAAAACTTCATCTTTGAATTTAAGGTACATAAATCGAAATTAACACACCAGCTTAGTACATAATTTTTTCTTAAAAGATTTAACAGACCTATTATCCTGGCTGGTAACCAATATGGTAATAAATGTATTTTTTTATTATTCAAACCTGGTAACATATATGATAATGCTTGTTTGGAGATTGCATCCAGAAGTGGTCTGGAAAACTGTTATAACCCTTCAGGATATACTTGTAATTTACAAAGGAGATATGGCATGCAGGGCATCCTGATATATTCTACCAAAAACTGTCCGAATTGCAGGGTACTGAAGCAATTCCTGGAAAATAAAAATGTACGATTTACTGAGGTAGATATGGCTACCCCGGCGGCATTGACAGAACTGAGGATGAACGGCGTATTTACGATGGCAGCGCCGGTGCTGCAAATAGGTAATAAATTCCATACATATAACGACCTGTTTACACAGGACAGGATAAACCAGAACAAGCTGGAATCCCTACTTAACGAAGGAAAGTAGAGGCTTTGGCAAGTTATGCTTTGACTCTGGTGAACCCACGGGTTTCAAATCAAAGTCCCGTATTGCTGTGAAGGATGAAATTGCATGACCGACTAAAAAGAGGTGCAATAAACGATGGGCAAATACATTGAAGTTCAGATATTAAATCTTATGCAGGAACATAAAGGGGAGTTGTTAGATGCGTTCCTGAAAGAAAAAGAGAAAACACTTACAAGCCAGAAAACCAGAACCGCTCAAATAAGAAAAACACAGACTATCCAGAAAACGCTCGGCGGCTCCCGGATAGCGGTGATTCCCAAAGTGAGGACAACCGACGGGCATCTTATGGACTGGGACAGGAACACCATCGTCAAACAGCTTTTGAAGGAGACAAAACTCTGCGAGCAGTTCCACGGGATAGCGCCGATCAGCGAAGAAGAAGCAAAAGAGATAGCCAGGGAAACCGAGAAAAGAATAAAGGACATGGGCGTGAAATTCCTTTCAGGGCCGCTGGTGCGCGAACTTGTCAACATAATACTTCTTGAACGCGGGCATACCGAATGGCGCAATATCTCAACGAGGGTAGGCACGCCTGTTTTTGACGCTTACCGGATTGATATGGGCACTGGCTTTGAAGCCAACGACAATGCCAACCTCCAGGAGAATGCGGAAACAAGCCACAAGAAAAAAGCGGATAAGATGAGCAAGGAGCAGTATCTTCTCATGCTTCCGCCGCGGCTTGCGGACTCGCATCTTAACGGCGATATCCATATCCATGACCTTGAATACCTGGGAACGCGCGCTTTCTGCCAGGACTGGGACCTGCGGTATTTCTTCTATTACGGTCTCATGCCCGATGGCAGTGGCACAAAAGCAAGCGTGGCAGGGCCTGCAAAGAAAGCCGAGGTTGCGATACTTCATGCAGTGAAAGCGCTGGGAAGCGCCCAGACGAATTTTGCAGGCGGGCAGGGATTCTATAATTTCCTGACATTTATGGCGCCATTTTTTGAAGGCATGGGCTACAAGGAGATAGAGCAGCTCATGCAGATGTTCGTTTATGAAATGACCCAGATGATGGTGGCACGCGGCGGGCAGCTGGTATTCTCCTCCGTCCAGTTGTCCCCCGGCGTCCCCAAACTCTGGCGCGATAAGCCAGTTGTTTACAAAGGCAGTATCTGGGACGGCGTAATGTCCCCCAAGCGCACATACGGTGAATTCGAGCGCGAGGTCCGCCTTTCGTTTGAAGCCCTGATGAACGTTATGCTTGAAGGCGATTACTGGGGAAAACCGTTCAATTTCCCGAAACCCGAGATAAGCATCGAGCCTGATTTCATGGTTGAGGACGAGGATTTCAACCGCTCGCATCCTGATATTTTAAGCTACGACGAGCTTTACACGAAGGCATTCGAACTTGCGGCCAAGTACGGAGCACCGTATTTTGATAACCAGCTTCCTGAGTACAGGGGCGCAGGGAAGGGCATAAGCTGCTACCAGTGCTGCGCATATAATTTCTCATCATCGCTTGAAAAAGACTCCGAATTTGAGGATAAGCTTTACTTCAGGAACGGCAAGCATTTTTCAATGGGCGCCTGGCAGGTAGTATCGCTTAACTGCCCGCGGGCCGGATACAAGGCGAACAAGAACGACGAGGCGCTTTTTGCTGAGCTTAAGCAGATGATGGACATGTGCATGGAACTCTTCAAGGTGAAGCGAAAGTGGATGGATATCGTTATCAAGAATAACAGGATGCCGTTCGCCACGCAAAGACCGAAGGACCCATACACCATGCAGCGCGGCGAAATCGCGGTTGATACGAAGGGGCTTGTTTATACTATCGGCGTGGTGGGCAT
>JAPZAO010000052.1 GCA_027460615.1 Candidatus Methanoperedens sp. | reverse complement strand
TGGATTAGACCTGAGGCAATCCACGAATATTGATGTATCGACAAATACTTTCATTTTATCCAGTTTAATCTCTTTGATTTCCGCAAATTATCCACAAATTTTTGGCTGTCTATATCATAGCCCCACGCACCCAGAGCATCCTCTACAGCGCTTGTTTTTTTCCTGGATATTTTCTGCTCCCGTACCATATTTAAAATGGCATGGAGTTCTTTATCAAGGGCTATGAGCCGCTTTTCGAGATTTATCGAAGATTCCATAAATGTCACAGCTAAATTAGTATGCTATTATTAATATTGTTATCCTTTGCTTGCTTTCTTAAGACGGCGCCGGGGAATCGGTGGTGGGGACGGGCGGCAGGGGTTGAAGTAGAAGGGGAAATTGTGGTTATCGATCTTTTTATTTGAATTCGTGTCAAGTTTTATATATAAATCCAGCGTTTAGTTTTAATATGCAAGTTGATGGCGTTAAAGAAGGGCTTGTTATTCCTTACGGGACTCTTCACGATGCAAAGATATCCGGAAGTGTCGAAGTCAAAATCGGAGAAAAAGAACTTATAATCAAAGAAAAAAATATCACCAGAAGAATGAAGGGTTATTGCGGGAAATTGAGACTCTCCTTAAAAGAAATGAAGGATATATATTCTGATAGCATCTTAGAAAAATATGAGAAATGAGCTAGCCGGCTTTAGAGAAGGGCCCATATTTATTGATGCAAACATATTTGTTTATCATGCGGCAGAATCAAAGTATACCGAATCTGCAACTGCTTTTTTAGAGAAGGTTGAAAATAATGAGGTCGAGGCGTTCACCTCACCGGCTGTTATTGACGAGGCTGCATACATCCTTATTATAAACAAAGGGCTTGAGATTCTTGATTCCAAAAGCCCTCGAAAAGTAAGAGAAATGATTGAAAAGGACAGGAATTTCGCACAGAAATGTTATTCAATCGTTAAGGATTTTATTGGTTTTATCAAATCTCTGGAAACCCTGAAGCTTCTTGAAATTACAGACGATGATGCTTTTAAGATATACGATTATGGAACAGAATACCTGCTTCATCCGAAAGATTCGCTGCATCTGGCAGTTATGAAAAGATATAGAATATTCGACATTGCTACTAACGATAGCGATTTTGAAAGGGTGGAATGGATTAAAGTTTGGAATCCGTGAATTGACTTTTCGAGTCTGTATTTGAAGGACGGCGCCGGAAGCGGCGGCGCGCGGTTTTAAAGAGAGGCAGCCTGAGGATCAAAAAATAGGGGGGCTATATAATCAATACGCCCGGTGGAGGGGATATGGTTACGGTGGGGTCCATAGGATAGGATTAGAAAGACAGACGAGTTTATAGACCGATCGGAAAGTTCATAAATACTTCTTTTTAAAACTAGTATTTTCAACCTATTAGTGTGCTACGCCTAATTTTAATTTCAAAAATTTATACAATTTATCTTGTAGACCTTCTCCTCCTGTGCCACCAAAATCTCCTTGATTTGAAAATATTTTCACATAATCTTTTTCAATTCTTTTAAGAATTTCAAGAATCTTTTCACGCATCTCCTTTTCAGATAAATTTTCTACCAACGGATAGACATCTTTTATTAATTTAAGAATTGCTCCCATTCCTGTTGTCTTGCATAAAATGAAGCCATAATTATAAGTTGAATAAACAAGTTTACTATCCTTATTTATTCTTATGGGCCACGCTGTTATAAACACTTCTTCAACACAGCCTAAATAAATCTTCATAAATATTGGTAATTTCTTATATTCTTTACCATTTGTTAAATAATCTGCAAATATTTTCTCCCAAACTCCTTTATTTCTAAAGTGAATTAACATCTTCTCAACAAAAAATGATTGAGAAAATAGACCTGGACCTTTACCTAACATCTTTATCATATCCTTTATTGGGGATTCCTCATTATTGTTAAGATGCATTGCCAAGTCATGAGCTAGTTTAATTTCATTTTTTTCAGTTTCTGGTATTGAACCGAAAATGTCATAATAAAGTGATTTATTAACTGGCTTTTGGGTAAAATTTACTTTAGCAAAAATCTTTCCTAATTGATAAATATCAAAACCTATTAAAAATGTAGTAGGAAACTCGAAATCATCGATTTTTTTCTTATCTTCTTCCTTTTGAAGTGATTCATAAAATCTTTTTACACCATAAAACCTGTGTTGCCCATCTACGATTAATGCGATTCTTTTATTTTTAGGTATGAATAATACTGAATCATCTTTAATGAAACAACTAGATAATTTATCATAATATTCTTTTTCTAAGAACTCTTCGTCCAATTTATCTTGATTGTAATCTACATCGTGGTCTAATGCCACAATCATTGCTGTTGGAAAAATGCCCAATGATTTTTTTTCCTTTTCCAATTCAAATTGTTCTTTTAAAAAATTGGTGATTTTACTAAGTTTATTTGGACTCAATTGTCTTTGGAATTCTTCCTCTTCAAACTCTATATTTACTTTTTTCTCATCAAATGGATCTAGTAAGCTTTCTTTTCTCTCTGTTAATCTATGGATTGTTAAAAGTTGTTTAAATTGTAACTTTCCTATCAGGACTGTTCCTGTTTGTATCTGTTTTATAGACATTACATTTAATTTAAAAAAATTATCAGCAGTCATTCTTCCTCAAATATATTTTTGCCTTGAACCTCATTTTTCCCAATTTCATTTTCTTCTAAGTATTCAGGTAATTTTTTTTGGCCTTTTTCAATAGCTCTCCTGAACTCCCCGACAAGATTTTCTAATTTAGCTACCCTATCACCTAACTCAGCTATTGGTTCTTCATAAGTACTTTTCATTGTTTCTTTAATTATCGTTTGTGCTTTTTCAGATAAATTTCTATCCAATTCTCTCGTTACTTCATCTTTTATCTCTCTTATATTTTTATAAAATAAGAATCCAATTACTGCCAAAATAATTCCAAAAAGAGTAAACCATGTAAGTATAGTGTTTAAAAATGAATCATATGTTTGTTGTTTTTGCACCAGAAGTTCTCTTTCCAACCCTAATTCTCTTAAAAACATATCATTTAATTGATTTGTTTCGTATACTTTGTTTTCGTTTAGTAATTTAGATGAATTAATATCATTAGATTGATTTTTAATTGAATCATTTGTTTCCCCATGAACAATAGTAATATTAAATAAAAATAATACAAATACGATATAAAAAAAATTCTCAATCTTCATTCGATATAGTAATAGGTTCTATATTTATAAAATATTCCTTCAAACTCTTCAATTAACTTTCAGTGAATCTTTTTTATATTTAAATCACTCCCATCTCCCCCAGCCTCTCCGGCAAATACTTATCAGTCACATAATCCAGCCCCTTCCCAGCAAAAGCCTGCTGCTCAGCCTTCTTCCCGATCTTCAGCATCAGATTAATCTGGTCTTTCCAGTAAGGCGTGTCAAATCTCGGGTCTGTAAGCTCGCTCTGCAGCGCCTTGATATCCTGGTCATTGAGCTTGTCAGTGGAAAGCTCATACTCCACGATATCCGTGGACTGCACCCCGATGAACTTTGCAGCAGGCGTAGCCATGAACTCGGAGAGATGCGCGCTCTTGATTGCGCCGTATGCCACGCTTGCGTATATGCGGAAGCTCCAGGGGTCGCCGTCCGTGAATACAACCACGGGGAGTTTGAGTTCCTCGTTCATGCGCTTGATGATGCGCCGCGTGCTACGCGCCGGCTGGCCTTTCAGGTGCACGAGGATAGCATCGAATTTCTCATCAAAACCATTCTCGATGAGCCTGTCCTGCATACCGCCTGTCTCGATTGCGATAATGAACTTCGCATCGTGTTCCATGAACTTAATCGTCTCCACGTTGTAAGGAATCTGGTATCCAGCCTCGCCAACCTCGTCCTGGCAGTGCATGGTACGGTCGCCGCGCTTTGTTAATTCCTTGATCTTGATGGGTCCATACAATGTCGCGCCGTTCTCCTCAGGGCGCACATGGAAATCCTCGCGCTGTAAGCCTGTTATAATCTCAAGGTCTTCTATCAGGCGGTCGCTCTCGGCCTGCTCGTTGAATTTTGCGATATCCCAGTTCTCGCTGATATAATACAGTTCTCGAAGGGTTGAGCTTTTATTCTGGTCAAGATGCCCTTTCATCAAAAGTTCCACCACATGCGATGTCTTGAGTAGCTGCGTTGCGCCCTTCACCGTTTTCGCGCTGCGCATGCTTTCGCTGTCCCCGTAAACCCATACATCGCTGTCCTCGTTAAGTTCGATGTTTTTCTTGGTGCGTGAAGGCAGGACGATATGAGGTATAGTCTCACTCTCGAATTGCTCATAGAAATCCTGGATGAGTTTCTTTAGAGTCGTCTTTGAGAGAGAATCACGTATCTCCTTATTGCTTTTCTCGGTTTGATGAACCCCATTGGATTCATCCTTTTTAGACGGGTTCATCAAAGTCATACATTCACCGCTTTTGCACCTGTAATAAGTTCACTCTCGATGCCCTCAACCACAAGCTGGGGAAGTTTAGCCGCCTCATCCGGCCCGATGCCCAGTTTGTAAATAACCGCTTTCTGTTCGCCGGGCTTAAGCGAGATTTTCCATACATAATCGATCTGCTTCCCCACAGGGATTTTCTTTGGTTCCGGGCTTGGCGATTCGATTGAAAAGGGTAGCGTCTCATGAAGAATGAAATGATGCACCGAATCACCGTGGTTTTTTAACCTTATTTCCACATCGAACCCTTTCCCATTCTGCATCACCACTCGCTGGGCAAACACATTCCCCATGATTTTCGCAACTATCGGTGTAATATCAGGCGTCGGGCGCTCAAGAATCTCGCCCACTTTTTTCGCTATGCGCGGCAGGATGGAATAGATGATTTCCTCTTTTTCACGTCTTTTTTCAAGATTGTCCTGCCTTGACAGATAGAGCTTGAGCCGCCGCGCCACGTCCTTGAGCGCAAGCTCCACTTCACCTATTATTTCAGGGACATCCGCAATCGCTTCTTTGGATTCGGAGGTGAAAGGAATATGCGTGGATGCAACATGAACTAAAATTATCGCAGGACCGATAGGGAGTGACCCGCCAGGCTGGTCAAGGGAATAGTTCCTCCAGTTGATATTCTCAATAGCATGGGTTATTGCGCAGGCCCCCTGCTGATAGAGAAGCGGCACGCGGTTTGCAAACCTCAGTATCTCAACCTTCTCCTCTTTGGGGAGATTGCCGCCGTAAGCTATCCCCGCTTCTACCTGGAATGGATGACCGTTATGCACCGCCGCAGGACGGGTCGTGGTCTCGATAAAATCAACGGTGTGTTCTTTCCCTACCCCTTTTCGGATAAGCTCCTCTGTGATGGGAGAAAGGCAATCTGTGGATGGTGCCAGTATCTTTACCTTTTTAAACGCCTCATGAAGCCTTTTCGCCTCGTCCAGTGCTATTGCTTTCGGGTCGGTTTCAGGGACAATGCCCGCTTTATTGCATATCTCTTTTGCAGTTTGTGCGCCGATTCTTGAAAATGATTCACGTAAAAATTCATCAAGTTTATCGGTTTCGGAATACCTCAGCATCTTCATCAGCGTCCCGAGTTCAATCCCGTGAGGATGAGGCAGTATTTCCACAGCCTGCACCGGCTGTTTGTCAGTCGCCCTATCAAATATAATCTGGTTATTGTCAGGTTCGATGAGAGTAATCCGTGCATGCGGGTTTACAATTGCGGTATCCTTGAGATATTCATAGACGGACTGCCTCCTTCCCTTGATATACGATGCTTCCATCTCAAGCTCGATGCGCGTGCCCCGCAGCCTGTCCCAGTCGGTTATTTTATCAACAATGATTTCCGGTTCATTGGTCTGCGTGTTTATGAGAAGTTCAAAATAATGGGCAGGCGCATCCTTATCTATTTTAGATACGATTTTGGCGGGCCTCCCCGACGTGAGCTGCGAATACAATACAGTCGCCGAGATGCCAATCCCCTGCTGTCCGCGGCTTTGCTTGACCGCATGGAAACGTGAACCGTAGAGTAATTTTGCAAAAACCCTGGGGATTTGCTCTTTAACGATTCCCGGCCCGTTATCCTCCACGATAAGCGTCAGGTTATTCTTGGACGCGTTTTCAAGTTTAATTAAAATATCCGGAAGTATTCCGGCTTCTTCACAGGCGTCAAGGGAATTATCCACTGCTTCCTTGACCGACGTTAACAGGCTTCTGCTATTTGAATCGAATCCGAGTATTTGCCTGTTTTTCTCGAAAAATTCAGCGATACTTATGGCCTTTTGCTTTTTTGCGAGTTCTTCGGCAATGACCATTAAGTATCCTCTAAAGCTCAGCTCCCACTATTGTCTGCGTTTTCGTTACGTTTTCGCTTTCCCTGACAGTGTCCACCAGTTTATTTAACGCGCTCAAGCCATCCACATTGCTTATCACTACAAAATCATATTCCCCGAACACATGATATACATCTTTTATTCCTTTTATTTTCACAAGCTCGTTATACGCCGCTTTTTCCTGCCCGGGCACAACATTCACAAGAGTAACTCCTATTACCAAATTTAATCACCAGACCTTGATTCATAATTGAATCTTTATGCTACAGATATACTTTAAGTACTAAAAAAGCTTTGTATATACGGGGTTTTTGGAAATTATAGTATCAAGAAAAACCTCAAATATGAAAAATACCATGTCTATTAAGAAAATAGAGGGTGATTATTTAATGAAATCAACAAAATCGTTGTGCCCTGTATGCTCGACTGTCATCGATGCCGCGATTGTTGAAGAGAATGGGAAAATCCTTCTTAAAAAAACGTGCAGTAAACACGGATATTTTGAAGATGTTTACTGGTCAAGTCCGAAACAGTATAAACGTTTTGAAAAGTTCTCGCATGACGGCGACGGAATATCAAATCCTGTCGGTGCAGATGGGAATTGTCCCCATTCGTGCGGGATATGCTCTTCTCATAAGACAAGCACCATCCTTGCCAATATTGATGTCACCAACAGATGCAACCTGGCGTGTCCTGTATGCTTTGCGAATGCGCAGGCCTCAGGCTATCTTTACGAACCCTCGCTTTCGCAGATAAGGGCAATGATGCAGATGCTCAGGAATGAAAAACCTGTGCCATGCCCCGCAGTCCAGTTTGCGGGCGGCGAACCCACTATGCGCGAGGATATCGTCCAGATTGTCGGTATGGCCAAGGAGTTTGGATTTACCCAGGTCCAGATGGCGACAAATGGAATTAAGCTTGCAAAAAGTCTCTCATTATGCGAAGAGCTAAACGAAGCGGGTCTCCATACCGTTTATTTACAATTCGACGGCGTGACCGAAGAGCCCTATATAATAAACCGGGGTTATAATGTCCTGCCTCTTAAACTCAAGGCAATTGAAAATTGCAGAATGGGAGGATTGACAAGCATTTCTCTCGTGCCTACGCTCGCAAAAGGCGTGAACGATCATCAGGTAGGGGATATCATCAGGTTTGCGGTCAATAATATGGATGCTGTGAAAGGCATTAACTTCCAGCCCATTTCTTTTGCGGGAAGAATAAATAAGAAGGAAAGGATGGAAAAAAGGATAACCATTCCTGATTTATTCGATCTGATAGAAGCGCAGACGGACGGCGCTATTACCGGTGATGATTTTTACCCTGTTCCTTTCGTTGTGCCTATTTCTCATTTTGTTTCAGCCGAGGAAGGAATCCCGAATATCGAATTCACGGTTCATCCGCATTGCGGCACCGGCACATACGTGTATGTGGAAGATGGTAAAATGATCCCCATAACCCGGTTTATCGATGTGGAAGGACTCCTTGAACATATAGAGGAACTGGCATCGCCTAATTCAAAATGGCTTGGTAAGTCTCTCGGGAATATGAAAAGAATGGGGAGCCTTATTTCTGCACTGCCGAAATATATCGATATGGCGAAAGCGCCAAAATCCGTGGATGTTAAAAAACTCTTCATAGATGTTCTTAAGGAAGGCACAGGGGACGCAACAAAAGAATTCCACCGCCATACGCTGTTTATTGGCTCAATGCATTTCATGGATTTATATAACATGGACCTTGAGCGGATTAAACGGTGCGGCGTCCATTATGCCACACCCGACGGGAGAATTATTCCTTTCTGCACATACAACACGATACACAGGGTTGAGGTTGAGAAGAAATTCTCAACACCGTTATTAAGGGCAAGAGCGCATTAAGACAGGATAATGACCTCCGGCAGCCCGCTTTTTCTTCAAAGATATTTTGATGTGATGAAGGATAAACTTCCATCGCAATTCCGGATTTCCCAATCTGTAAGTGTTGATTTCAATACGGATTCCACGCTTCCCGAACTCTGGAAAATACACGATACTGCGATGCGCTCTTTTCGGGAGATATTCGACAGCATTTCATCTATCGAAGAACTCGCACCCCGTGTAAGCCCGTCGCTGCTTGACCTGAAAATTGCAATCGCTGATAAAATTCTTCAAAGCTGCCATTTCTGCGAGCGAAGATGCGGGGTAAACCGTAAAAAGAAAGAAATCGGTTATTGCAGGCTGGATGCCGTCTCACGCTATTCAGCCGAGTTCCTTCATCAGGGTGAGGAGCCTGAACTCGTGCCGTCGCATACGATATTCTTCACAGGGTGTAATTTTACCTGCGTTTACTGCCAGAACTGGCAGATTTCACAGGCGCCTGAAAGCGGAATGCCCATTTTACCCGAGGAACTTGCAAGAATCATCACCCTTCGGCGCGCTTACGGGTCAAGGAATGTCAATTTTGTTACCCCGACGCCTCATACCCATACTATCCTCAAAATCCTGAATGCGCTCCGGGTCAATGTGCCGGTCGTCTGGAACTCCAACATGTATTATTCAGGAGAAATCGCAAATTTGCTTGAGGGCGTGGTTGATGTATATCTCGGGGATTTCAGGTACGGGAGTGACGAATGCGCAATGAAATATTCAAATGCGCCCCAATACCTGTCAACCGTAACAAGGAATTTCATGTCGGCTTACAAAAGCGGTGAAATTCTCCTGAGGCATCTTGTTATTCCGAACCATATCGATTGCTGCACCGTGCCTATAGTAAAGTGGACGAAAGAGCATATTCCGAATGTCAGGTTTAACCTCATGTTCCAGTATTCGCCTAACTACAGGGCGTATGAGTACCCTGAAATAAACCGGAACCTTACAAGAGAGGAATGCCAGAGAGCGCTTGCTATTGTGAAGGAGTCGGGACTTGAAGACGTGCTGGTATGACGTTTGGGATATGTTAGTCATTTTTATTTTTCAACATGTAATCGTTCAATACACGAGAAACGTTAATTGTTTCATCGCAGAACTCTTCAAACTTATCAACATTCTTAGAAGAATTAACAATAACAATAACTTTGCATTTTAATTGCTCTTGCTTTTTGAATTTGTTAATAGTTAATGCAACCAATAGATTATATCCGTCATCGGGGGAACAGATATAGATATTTTTCGCCTTTTTTAAGCCTGCTTTTCGTAATATTTCTATGTTGTCTGCCTGTTCCCGATATACTATATACCCCTCATTTTTCAGAGCAGTCGCAAGTTCCAGGTCCCTGACAATAACCAATATCGGGACATTCATAGATTTCAAGCTTTTCAAAAATTCAGAACACAATGGAGTATATCCACACACGATGGTATGATCTCCAAACCCTGTAAATTCCATACTTTCCATAACATTCACCATTTTACTCATTCTTTGCTGCAACACAGGTCCTATAAATGTTGTTATAGCTCCCAGAAACGAAGCGATACCCAGTACTGCAACAGATACCGTAAACAGCCTCGATGTATCAGTCACAGGTAAAATATCTCCGATTCCCAGAGTCGTCAGTATTACAAATGTATAATAGACCGCGGTATTGAAATCATGTATGGGTGGCGCGAATTGACTTCCCAGCAAGAGCGTTCCAGCCACTCCATAAACCGCTGATGCTGATATTGCAGCCAGTGCCAGCTTTCCTTCTATTGGCAAATAATTTATTTTTGAAGGGAAAATGTATTCTTTTCTGTATTTTAGCAATAAGGATAACATTAAAATATTCGCACTTATCCCGATTATATCGAAGTAAATCAGGCTTAATCCCCGGATTCTGACAAGTATTGAAAGTAATGATATCAATATCAAGAATATTGCAGTATACCAGCTTGTTCTGGTTTTTTCTCTTAATCCATTCCCAAGAAGTACCATAAAAATGCCAATGAAGATCGAAGCGGTTCCACCTGCGTGAAGCTGGAAAAAAGAGATGTTTTCAAGTAACCTTCTGCCAAATACCACGGATATAACGCCCAGGGATAATACATAAATTCCCAGTATAGACATCAAAACCGGCACTATATTATGTAACTTTCTGGTATTCACGATATTCCACCAATATCAATATATGTAAATATCTAACGTTGAGTCTTATAGCAGTAACTGGATAAATATCTGCCAGATAGAACCTTATCCTTTTTCCTTCTTCTTAGACCTCCATTTTCGGACATCCTGCAACTAATATTAGATGGCTCTTTTTCTTATTGCCGGCAGCCGGGGGATTACTTGTTGGAATTTTGACAAAATTAGATATTATAAGAACCCATGCTAAATTGAGTTCCAATAGATAGTTTCCCTATCATTCAATCTGCGCAAATAGCAAAAGGTAAATATGTTGTGTTATAATCTAAGCGAATCTTAACCTGTCGAAAGGAGAATCCTGATGAAATTGATCGATGATAAGGCAATAGAAGCCTATGTTAAAAACTTTAATATTAAACAGATGCTCATTCTTCCAGTAATACTGCTTTTGCTATCGCTTTCCATTCTGGCGTACACAACCTACAAAACAGGTGCGCCTCTGGAACTTGGGCTGGAATTCAAAGGCGGCACGGCTGTTTTCTTTGACAGCGCAAAACCATTAAACCAGCTTGAAGAGGAATACAAAATGTTCCCCGATGTTCAGGTGAGAGAGTACGGTGGGGGCATACGAAAAATAATGCAATTCGGTCCGATGTCGGAATCATTGAAAGACGAACTGATAACGAAAACAAAATCGGAATTTACAAATGTAGAGATAAACAATATGGGGGAAGCATTCAGTAAAACGCTGCAGGGACAGGCGGTCAGGGCCATAATTATCTCGTTTTTATTAATGGGAATCGTCGTTTTCATCGTATTCAGGACTTTTGTCCCGTCAGTAGCCGTATTGATTTCAGCCTTTGCGGACATAGCATTCGCGGCCGCAATGATGGATGTATTCGGGATTGTCCTCTCACTGGGCACAGTGGCTGCCCTATTGATGCTTATCGGTTACTCTGTGGATACGGATATCCTGTTGACAACCCGGTTGCTTAAACGAAAAGGAGAATTAAGCG
Source organism: Candidatus Methanoperedens sp. (assembly GCA_027460615.1). GTDB lineage: Archaea > Halobacteriota > Methanosarcinia > Methanosarcinales > Methanoperedenaceae > Methanoperedens. Next base: position 13,551 of record JAPZAO010000052.1, on the reverse strand, counting down.
ATAAGATAAAAGATGCCATGAAAACCGGTTTGACAATGACCACGACTACACTGGCTGCCCTCATTGCGCTGTTTCTGGTATCATCGGGTTCTTACCTTGTTTCCACATTTACCCGGATCGATATTATCCGCGACATATCGGTGGTTCTTATTTTCGGCCTGATTGCGGACATCATAAACACCTGGATGACCAACGTTGGTATCCTGAAATGGTATATAGAAAAAGGTACGCGGAAAATGGAAAAAGTAATCGAAAAACCAAAACGGAAGGGGCAAAGAGCATGAACGAAGAAGAACCTTTTTATAAGAACTGGCGCGTCCTGCTGCTCATTGCAGTTATTCTGGGCTCGATTACTGCTATCACAGTCTCATACTCTAATGGACAATTCAGCATCCAGAATAACCTGAAGTATGGTCTTGATCTTGACGGCGGTTCATGGCTGCAGGTGCAGCTTCAGGGAGCTATCGCGCAGGTGGATGCCGACCCCGGAAAAATTGCCCGGGTCGAATTCGGAAGATTACTCAACGATCCTTCTATTACAATAGACGAAGTCACGGCATTTTCTATCACCTTCACAACCTCAAAAGAAGTTACCCAGAAAACTATGGATTCACTGGGTTTTGGCCCGTCCACACTATCAGTCGCCCCGTCAGGTGGAACCCGGGTAACGGTGCAAACAACGAAGGATTATTTAATCCAGACATACCTGAAAGACAAACTGGGCGCTGATGTCAAGCAGATACCGGGCAGATTCATTACATTCGAGATAAGAAAAGCCGTAACCGAACAATCATTGAATGCCATTTTACAGCCCGTCGGCGGAAAAGTCGTCCCGCCGTTCCGGGAAGGTGTGACCCCGGAAACCCGCGATGAGACAAAACAGAGGCTTGAAAACAAACTCAACCCCATTGCCCTTAAGCAGATAACGATAACACCAATAGGCGATAATTATTTACTTATCGACCTACCAGGGGTGTCCATAGAAGAAGCGAGAAAGCTTGCGCTTACACCTGGAAAATTCGAGATACGGATACAGACTAAAGGTAATGAGACTGAACACGTGCTTTTCGGAGACCAGATAACAGGGGTAGGAGTCCCGCAAAAAGAGAAGGGAGACTCCTGGGGCGTATCCTTTGAACTCACCGATGACGGGGGCAAAGCGCTTCGGGATGCGGCGATACAATATGGGGCTGTGACAAATCCCGCTGCGCATTACCTCAGTATGTATCTTGATGGTAATCTTGTATTTGATGCGCCGCTTGCCCCGGAGCTTGCAAGAAACATACAGAGCGTTCCTGTAAAAAACATGGTAGCTACTACTGGCACAGGTAATGCGGGGCAGGAGAAAGCAAAACAACTCCAGCTTCATTTGAGAGCGGGCGCATTGCCTGTCCAGGTGAAAGAAGCGGGTTCCGGCGAAGTCTCTGCGCCTCTTGGCGCCAAATTTAAAGAGCAGGTCTTAATCGCCGGATTGGTCGCTCTGTTATTGGTGGCTTTTGTAGTCTCTCTCAGGTATAAACAGCCCAATATCATAATCCCGATGCTTTCAACATCCTTCAGCGAAGTCATCATAATCCTGGGATTTGCAGTTCTTTTCGGGCTCCAGCTTGACCTGGCAACTATCGCGGGAATCATTGCGGTAATAGGCACAGGCGTAGACCATCTCATAATCATAACAGATGAAGTGCTCGCAGGCGGCGCCATGCCCCCGGACAAGGTGTACAAATCACGTATCTCGAAAGCGTTTGCCATAATCTTTGCAGCTGCAGCGACTGTACTTGTAGCTATGCTGCCTCTCATATTATTCATGGATTCAAGCGCACTCCGGGGCTTTGCAGAAATTACCATAGCCGGTGTGTTCATCGGGGTCTTCCTAGCACGACCTGCATACGCAGTTGTTATCAAAGGTATGCTCAAGGAAGATACCAGCGCAAAGTTTGTTGAAGAGGACTGAAAAGGTTCAGGCATACAATTAAGTGATAGCAGGACTAATCATTTAAGCAGAGAGGTTAGTTCATGAAGACAAAAGTCTTAATAATGGGAGCCGCAGGCCGGGATTTCCATAATTTCAATGTTTATTTCAGGGATAATGAAAATTATGAGGTTGTGGCTTTCACTGCCACCCAGATTCCCGGGATTGCAGGACGCGTTTATCCAGAAGAACTGGCAGGTTCGCTTTATGGGAATGGTATCCCGATATATCCCGAGGAAGAACTGGCAGGTCTCATTAAGAAGCATAGTATTGACCAGGTTGTTCTCGCTTATTCTGACCTTTCACACGAAACGGTTATGCAGAAAGCCTCGCTTGTTTTAGCGGCAGGCGCGGATTTCCGGTTGATGGGTACTGAAAGCACTATGCTTCGGTCAATAAAACCTGTTATTTCGGTATGCGCCGTGAGAACCGGCTCAGGCAAAAGCCCGACATCGCAAAAATTGGTGGACATATTAAAAGAAAGAGGGTACAGGGTGGTGGTCGTGCGGCACCCGATGCCGTACGGCGACCTTCTCAAGCAGGAGTGCCAGAGGTTTGCTTCGATGGAAGATTGCGTGCGCAACGAATGCACCATCGAAGAGAGAGAGGAGTATGAGCCCTATATCTGCTGCGGGAGCGTGGTTTACAGCGGCGTTGATTTTAAGAAAATCCTGGGCGCCGCGGAGAAGGAAGCGGATATAATTATCTGGGACGGGGGCAACAACGATATTCCTTTTTATAAGCCTGACCTCCATATCGTAATTGCAGACCCGCACAGGGCAGGGCATGAGCTTACCTATTATCCGGGCGAGGTGAATGTACGTCTTGCGGATGTGGTTATAGTTAACAAGGTGGATTCAGCCAGGAAAGAGGATGTGGAACTGGTTATCAAAAATGTCAGGTCAATAAATAAAAAAGCAACAATCATAAAAGCCAATTCCGCGATAACTGTTGACAAACCTGAATTTATAAGAGGAAAGCGCGTTCTGGTCGTCGAAGACGGACCAACTCTCACACACGGCGGAATGGCTTTTGGCGCTGGTGTTATCGCTGCAAAAAAATATGGGGCTAAGGAAGTGATTGACCCGCGCCCTCATGCTGTGGGCTCGATCTTGAACGTTTATAAAGACTTCCCGCATCTTGGCGCCGTGCTTCCTGCTATGGGTTATAGCGAAGCCCAGACAAAAGAACTGGAAATAACTATAAACGCCGCAGATTGCGATGCTGTGATTGCGGGCACGCCGATTGACCTTGGAGGCTTACTTCTTCTCAATAAGCCTGTTGTCAGGGTGAGATACAGGATTGAGGAAGTTGACGTCAAGCTGGAAGAGATTGTAGATGAATGGTTAAAATCCAAAAAGATAAAAAAGAGCAAATGATGGAAATTTTCCATATTTCATCACTATGAAAATTATTGTTTTATCTGATACCCATATTAAGCCAGGACAATCGCTGGAGAAGAATCTTCCCACAGAACTTATTTCAATTATCAAACGTTCTGGCATCATCATCCATGCAGGGGATTTTGAATCACTCGGCTGTTATAACGAGCTTAAGGGTCTGGGGAAGCTCGTAGCAGTTCATGGCGATACGGATAGCCCCGAATTAATGAAGCACCTCCCTGAACGCAAAATCATAAAGGTAGAGGGCGTGAGAATTGGAATAATCCACAAAGGGCAGCTCACATCCGAGAACACAGACGGGCTTCGCTATCTTGCAAAGGAAATGGGCGTGGACGTACTTGTATTCGGGCATTTCCATCATCCGATAGTGCAAAAGACCGATGTGCTGCTTCTTTCGCCTGGCAGCGCAACGGTTCCCGGCATAGCAGAGCCAAGCGCAATCGAGCTTGAAATAATAAAAAAAACAGTGAAAGGGAAAATAATCAGATGCAAAGACAACGTATGCACTTATTTCGAATACGAGAAGCCTTGAGCTTTATTTTTTACTCTCGATGAGCTTTTTAATCACTTCTCTTATCTCATCGGGGTGTCCCATCACGGTAATTCCAGGCATTTTCCGGAGCTTGTCCACGGCTTCGATATCCACATCCCGCATCGTAAGTGTGAGTTTTCTTCCATCCGGCAAATCCGTGATTACTTCGCCCCTTCTCTGGTCTGCGGGGAAAATATAGACAGGCACTTTTGCTTTCATAGCCTGCGCGGCTGCATTCGTGAGCAGTGTATCCGAGATGCCTGCGGCGATTTTTGCAACTGTGTTTGAAGTTGAAGGCGTGATAAGGAGAAAATCGTATTTCCCTAGCTGCAAATCCCCTACTAAAAAAGGGATGTTGGGCGACTTCTCAGAATAAGTTTTGGGGAAGCTGGTTTTCAGGTCATTAAAGAGCCTGTACCACTTTACCACCATCTCGCCTGCCTCGGAGAGATATACCCGCACGTCCAGATTGTGCTCTATTGCGAGGTCTTTCATTATATCGAGGCTTTCTTTGAGATAGTCCCCGCAGCCTGTGATTCCCCATGCGATTCTTAGAGTCATATATCAGTTTAAAGAACCGCAGATGAACGCAGATGAACGCAGATTTGTTCATCGGGCATCTGCGAATATTAAGATTATTGTATTGTAACTTTTATAATCTTATCGCCCTGTTTGATTTTTTCCACTACGGTCTGTCCTTCAATGACCTGTCCGAACACAGAATGTTTTCCGTCAAGGTGTGGTTGTGGTTCTTCAGTGATAAAAAACTGGCTCCCTCCGCTGTTTGGACCTGAATTGGCCATGGATAATGCCCCTTTTGTGTGTTTTAGTTTTGGATGAAATTCATCTTTTATTGCATAACCAGGGCCGCCTGTTCCATTTCCCTTGGGGCATCCGCCCTGGATCATAAAACCGCGTATGACCCTGTGGAAAGTAAGCCCGTCATAGAACCCCTTCTGCGTAAGTTTGATGAAGTTCTGGGTTGTTATCGGAGCTTCCGCTTCCTTAAGTTCGATTTTTATCGTTCCTTTAGCTGTTTCTATGACTGCAGTTCTGTTTGGCATGATTATCACGATGGCTTAGAGGTGGTTATGGTATAAGTGATTTTTGAAATGGAGATATTTACTTCTTCAGATTAGACCTGAAATAATCCATTACGTAACCTTTAAATATTATGTTCGCATATATACGAATAGTGGGCAGAACATTTTTTAACATACCACCACCATCAACCCCCCTCCCTGCCCACTAAATTCTAATCTTTTTTCTGTATCAGCGCTATTTTTTCTTCAAATTCTGCGCTCACTATCGCATTAAGGTGAAGTCCTGCTTCTTCGGGAGTATATCCCAGCGCAAGCCCGAGGAACTGGCTGTAATGAACAACAGGAAGGTTATAATTCTTTCCGGTTTTTGCGAGTTCAACCTGTCCGCCGTCGTACTGCAGATGGCAAAAAGGGCAGGCATTCACGATGCAATCAACGCCGGCTTTTTTCATCCGCTCAAGTTTGTATTCCGTCATCTTTAACGAAGTCTCAAGCATTGCAGACCGCACACCGCCCCCGGCGCCGCAGCAGCTCGTTTTGCCCTCATACGGCACGCTTGTCGCACCCGCAGCCTCTACAAGCTCATCAAAAAATACGGGGCATTCGGCGCCCCCGAGCTTCCTGTCCTTTGTGGGCTTGAGGAGATGACATCCGTAATGGACAGCCACTTTTAGCGGAAGTGGTTTCTCTATTGAATTACCAAGTTTTTCCGGACCGATATCCCTGTAAAGAAATTCTATTATGTGCCTCACTTCAATCGTCCCCATAAATTCCTTATTTATTTTCTTAAGATGGGCGTTCACATCGTTCCTTAGACTTGAATCGTTTTTCAGGATATTGTTGGCATCCAGAAGCGAACTGAAGCACCCGTTGCATATTGTCAGCAAATCCGTGTTCTTCTCCTCTGCGAGAACAAGGTTCCTTGATGCAAGAGCGAGCCATGTTATTTTATCAAATGAGCGAAATACGCCGGGCGCAGGGCAGCATGAAGCTTCTTTAAGTTCGCTCCATTTTACTTCAAGCTTATCAAGTACAAGCTTTGTCGCTTTTTCAATGCCAGGATAGCGATTCGGGATGAGGCATCCCAGAAATAGTGATAGTTCCTTCATTCTTTTATCAGCTCATCGAACCCGGTTGATTTGAGGAGGGTTTTTACGTCATTGAGCGCTTTTTTGTATTTGTGGACAGTTTCCGGCTCCGCAAGACCGATTTGTTCCCTGATGGATATGTGCATTTCATCGATCGGGATGGCATGTCCTGTTTCGATAAGATACCTGCATACGGCCCTGTGCGCCGGGAGTACTTTTCCTTTTTTCACGGCAATGCTACGGAGTTTGAGTATCTCGTCGGTTATTTTTATTCCCCGGGGGCATCTTTCCTGGCAATTGTAACATGTGGTGCACATCCAGAGTTCAAGTTCATCTGAGATGTCTTTCTGGATAGAATCTTTGATAATCCGCCTGACATTGAGGCTTGTGTACCTGCCAGAGGGGCAGCTTCCCGTACATGTGCCGCACTGGAAACAGGTGAGAATCTCTGATTTTTTCATCGAATAAATAATGTGGAAACTTATATTTAAGGGTTTAAGGCTTAAAACATTTTCACATCACTTTTTATAGTGTTTATAAAATATTATGCAACTTATCGAAAGATTAAATTAGACGAAAACATAAAGGAACAGCATGAAAAAAATTAACGGCAGTAACATCATTCTTCTTAGTATAATTGTTTTAGCGTTCATTCTCAGAATGATAAAAATAAGTTCTTTGAGTTTATGGCTTGATGAAGCTGTCAATGTCCAGATGGCTGAAAAGAGTTTTTTCCAATGGACTTTTGTCGTGCCACCTCTATATAATATGGCATTGCACTTTGCACTTGCATTTGGAAAAAGCGAAGCTATAGTCAGATTTCCATCTGTAATTTTTGGAGTTTTATCAATTTTTGCCATATATAAAATTGGGCTCATTCTATATGGTAAGAAAGAAGCACTCATAAGTGCATTTTTATTATCAATTTCTCCAACAGCAATAGAATACTCCATACAAGCCACATATTATTCGCTGGTTTTTTTCCTATCGTTAGCTTCTATTTATTTCTATTTGAGAATGGAGGAAAAGCCCACGAACCTGAATAAGATTCTCTTTTTGGTTTTTTTAGTTTTTGCTTTTTATACTCATTATTTTACACTTATACTTTTATTTGTTTTAATAATCTTTAAATTATGGACATGTAAAAGAGATAAAAAGGATATAAAAGAGACCAAATCTTTTTTTGTACTGGTTGGAATATATTTCCTTTTAATTGCTCCAATTTTATTGGAGTATCTATCTAATCCGTTCAAAAATAGTGGAACATCTTATATAACATTTGCATCTCAAACTCAAATATCAGTTAATTTTATGCAAGAAATAATTAATTTCCTGATTTTGAGTCCAGTTTATGAAAAAACGAGTATTCTTCCTTTAATAATAATGGGATTTGTTCTTTATGGTGTTTATTCATCTTTAGATTATTTTGAAAATTCCATAACTTTACTTACTTTTTGGTTATTTCTTCCAATAGTATTTGCTGCGATTTTAACACCATTCATAGCGAACCTTCAAATCCGCTATTTGTTATTTATCCTTCCAGCATTATTTTTAATTTCGTCTCGTGGAATTACTGCAATTCCAGAGGGAATAAACCACTTATCAAAAAAAATTAGAAGTCCAGGAATCGAGACAAAAGAAAGAATTAAATTTGATTCATTGCCCATTATATTTGTGCTTATAATCATATCGCTATTAACCGTTCCAATTTTGAATGATTTCTATAACCACTTTGAAGATTTCCAATGGCGGGGGACTGCTGAGTTCTTGCAAAATAACGCTGAGGATGGCAGTAATATTATCCTGGTTCCTGGCTATAATATCATTCCATTCAATTATTATTATATAGAAAATAATAACACTAGAATAATAGAATATTCAACTTTCAACGAATTTCTAAACCTTACAAATAAAAACAATACATATGTGGTAGTAACTGATGATGCTTATGCTCTGGACCCTAATGAAGTTAATAAACTTTCAACATTCGTTTCTAATAATACGAAGCTTATAGCACAATTTCCAAGCGTTTATATTTTTAAGTTAAACCGCTAACATTATAATATGCTGGATGATTGGGATTCTTGGATAACAGGCGAATTGAACTTGTATTCAAATACCATCCCTGGCATTTTCCTGGAATGTATCACAATCTTTATTAACAAAAGAGTTATTCTATCTAACAGGGAAAAACGGGTTTTAGAGCAACTAGTAGAATAGATGTGATAATTAATGTTAGAAAGCCCTCAGGAGAGAGTGAAGCTGCTAAAGGCGGGTGTCACAGGGAAAACAATTGAACAGATTTACATAGCAGAAAATAATTTCAAAATCGTGCGTTCTCCTATTTGTCTTAAGACTGTTAAAATCGATACTAATAAAATCGCAAATGTTCCAATAAACCAGATGGCTGCAATTGAAACGTGTTAGGAGAATAAGGTGACGGTGTGTATCATGTCTGCCTGTTGCGCAGGTTCACTGTCTTATTTTTAGAGTAGCAGCTATTAGTTAAAATTTTATATCATTATCAGATATTCTCGTTCTGGTATCTGCCTGCATAGCCCTTACCTACTTCTTTGTCCAATCTGAAAAACAAAAGCTGAAGAACGCGAGCATCTTTTTTTACTTTAAAGCCGTTCTCATTGAAAACAACAAGCAGGCTCTCGCTCCTGCCGCTGTAACCTGCATCCCATACAGCGGTTTCTACAGTCGCGCCGCACCGAAGCAGGCTTGAGCGCGGTTTTGCGATAGCAGCGATGTTTTTTGGGATTTTCACTATCTCATTGAATACGATTTTGTAGCTGCCTTTCGGCAGGTGAATCCATCCTTCATCGTCAAAATCCATGGCTTTTGTTTGAGGAAGTTTTCTTTCGGAATTGTCAAAAGCTATCGAACCTGAGCCTTCATGAATTTCCACGCGCTGTAGCGTCAATTCGATGCCGTTGGGCTGGACCTGGATTTCCGGGTCTATCAAATTTTCGACAAGGGGCGGTTTTTTGTTAATTAAGGAAAACAATTCATCATGTGAAAGCATAGGAACATAATTAGAAGAAGACTGGATAAATATTGCTGAGCGGCAGCACAACTGAAGAAACATTAAAATCCGTTACGGGAAAGCTCATCGAATTTATTATTTGGTATTTCCTATAGTCCATCATGTATTTCGAACTCTTAACCAGATTTCTTATAGGCGGCGCAGTCATAGCCGGAACAACATGGATAGCACAAGCATTTGACCCTAGATTTGGCGGTATTATTGCAACCATACCCGCGGCAACCATCGCAAGCCTGCTCATAGTCGGCAGTGCAGTCGGCGAAAATGCTGCAGTTGATTTTGCAAAAGGGATAGTGCTTGGGAATATACCGTGGTTTGCATATATTTTCACAGTGATCCTGCTCACGCAGCGAATAGGACTTACCAAAAGCCTTGCTCTCGGTTTGCTTGTATGGGTTTTGCTTGTACCACTGGCATCCAGGCTTTCCCGGCTGGTATAATCTCTCACATTCCGTAACGGGGCTAGAGAGTTAAATCCGTTACGGTGAATTTATTAGATAATCCCGTTACGGTAATTATCAAAATTAATCCCGTTACGGAAATTCCATATATTATTTTTATTCAAACCTCTTATTTTAATTTATGGCAAATCTTCGTTATTCATTCAACCGTTGATAGCCATGTCATGGATTTTTCTGGTTTTCCGGCTAAAACCGTTAATTTCCCGGTCAAATAATCAAAAAATCGCTTGAAATTCCAAAAACTGCGTATAAGATATATTATACGCAGTTTTTATATACCCGGACAGCCAAAATCAGAGTATTATGACAGGTGAAATGCCATCAACTTTAAAAAAACTTGAAACCGAGCTGAAACTCCGGGGTTTTTCAAAGCAAACCTCAAAGATGTACCTCTTCTACAATCGCAAGTTCCTTGAATATATAAAAAAATCCCCTGAAGAAATAATTGATGACGACATAAAGGAATTTCTTGCATACAAGATGTCAGACCATTCATTGTCAAATGCATCGATAGCCCTGATAAAAGCATCACTGAAATTTTTCTACACCGACATGCTTGGAAAAAACCTGTCGCTGATAAAAACACCAAAGGCTTCGAAAAGGCTGCCTGTTGTCTTGAGCCGAAAAGAAATTAAAGATTTGCTTGACAATACTAAAAATGAAAAGCATAGGCTGCTAATCGAACTTCTTTACTCAACAGGGCTTCGGCTTTCGGAATGTATTAACCTGAAATACGGAGATCTGGACTTGAACGATGGAATCGGCTGGGTGCGCATGGGTAAAGGCGCAAAGGACAGGATATTCATAATTTCAGAGATGTTCAGGAAAGACCTTATTAAGTACCAGGAAAAGAAAGGCGCCGATGGCAAAGGGCTTATTTTTTTAGTGAACGGGAAGAAAATGTCGCCGCGCGGCATACAGCATGCGATAAAAGTGTCGGCAGAAAGGGCAGGGATAGAAAAAGATGTCCATGTTCATACCCTCAGGCATTCATTCGCCACACACCTGCTTGAAAACGGCGTGGATATCAGGAAAATACAAAAGCTCCTCGGACACTCGAATTTACAGACGACGCAGATTTATACACAGGTGTCATCAGAAGAAATAAAGAAGATAAAAAGCCCGCTGGATATGCTATGATATGTTGCGTTACGGAATGTTCTGAAGATTATCCCGTAACGGATTTTTATTCACTAAATACCGTAACGGAATATATTTATTAATTTTCCGTAACGGCATCAAATTCGTGATTATGAGGAGTTGTGGGCAGAAAGGGATTATGGTGGTGGTATGTAAAAAAAGTTGCTTTTCTGCCCACGCAATTCGTATATATACGAACTATAGTATTTATAGTTTACGGATAATGTAAAATATCACCAGGTTTTCAATCAATTTCCGTAACGGGAATATTCAATAAAAATCCCGTAACGGCATATTTATATATTCCCGTAACGCAAGTAAGTATAATTATGACCGAACGAAAATACACGCGGTGGAAAAAATGCCTGCTATGCGGCGATTTTGTGAAACTCATGTTCCCTGAGGATGCGAAAAACATGCTCATCGTATATGAACCTGTGGAAGGCATGAGCAACGAATCGAAGAACTGGAAAAAGAGGCAGCTCGGATACATCCACAGAGCTTGCCTTGAAAAAGCCGGCTCAAAGAATAATGTGTCGGATGACACCGTTTCCGGGGTCGTATAGTGGCATACAAAGATTTACGCGAATTCATCGACTTCCTTGAGAAAAAAGGACTGCTCAAACGCATAAGAACCGAAGTAAGCGCCGAGCTTGAGATAACCGAAATCCTGGACAGGGTTGTAAAAAACAACGGCCCTGCGCTGTTATTCGAGAATGTAAAAGGTTATAAGCACTCGGTTTTTGCCAATGCCTTTGGCACAATGGAACGCATGTGTCTTGCACTTGGTGTCAATAACCTTGATGAAATAGGCGAGCGAATCCGGAACCTGCTGGAATTCGAAGCGCCTTCCAGCCTCTGGGAAGGTATCAAGATGATCCCGAAGGTTGCAGAGATTACCTCCTTCCCTCCAAAGCATGTGAACAGCGGGCCGTGCAAGGAAGTCATTCTAAGAGACGGCTTTTCGCTGGATGAATTCCCGGTATTGAAATGCTGGCCTGAGGACGGCGGGCGCTTTATCACCCTGCCTCTTGTATTCACAAAAAACCAGAAAACCGGGAAGCAGAACGTGGGAATGTACAGGATGCAGGTCTATGACGGCAAGACCACAGGCATGCACTGGCACATCCATAAACACGGCGCGCGGGATTATGCTGATGCGACGGAAGACGGAAAAATAGAGGTCGCCGTCGCTGTCGGCGCCGACCCGGCTGTCGTGTATTCAGCCACAGCACCGCTGCCCGATAATATCGATGAGATGATGTTCGCCGGGTTTATCCGAAAAAAGAACGTCGAGCTTGTCAAATGCGAAACCGTTGACCTCTATGTGCCTGCTCACGCAGAGATAATACTTGAAGGATACGTGGATGCAAAGGAAAAGCGCGTTGAGGGGCCATTCGGTGACCATACGGGGTATTATTCGCTTGCAGATGAATTCCCGGTGTTCCACATAACATGCATTACGCATCGCAAAAACCCGGTTTATCATGCAACGATTGTAGGAATCCCGCCAATGGAAGATGCGTATCTTGGCAAAGCCACAGAGAGGATATTCCTCCCGCTCATGAAGGCCCAGCTTCCCGAAATCGTTGATATCAACCTGCCCGTTGAAGCCGTGTTCCACAACCTATGCATCGTGTCAATAAAAAAGCGGTATCCAGGGCATGCTAAAAAGGTCATGTTTGCGCTCTGGGGGATGGGACAGATGATGTTCGCAAAGACAATAATCGTGCTTGATGATGACGTGAACGTGCAGGATATGAGAGAGGTGCTCTGGGCGACAACAACGCGCATGGACCCGGCATCAGATGTCACAATAATTGATAAGACTCCGACAGATACGCTTGACCATGCCTCGCCGCTACCGAATCTTGGCTCGAAGATGGGTATAGATGCTACGCGGAAAGGACAAAATGAGGGCTTCAACAGAGAATGGCCTGACGTTTTAAAGATGGATGAAAGAGTGAAAGCGCGTGTTGGTAATATCTGGAAGGAACTTGGTTTATAATCAATCCCTGCTCAGGTCTTCCCCGCCGTGGTATATCTGCTGTGCTGAATTGTAGATATCTTCCATGCCGGCGCCATAAGTCGATGATACAGGAATTAAATTCTGGCTTACTCCAAATGATTTAAGGGCAGAAAGAAACTCTGTGCTCAACTGGCTTCGGAGGGTTGGCCGTTCGTTGTTAATAGCATCGTCAAGTGCTGTTAAATCCCTGCTCCAGCCCGATATTTCCCCGCGTTCTTCCTCTGAAAGCAGATCGGATTTTGTGAGAATATTGAGGAAAGGCACGTTGAACCTCACCTGGACAGAAGCTGCCTGGAGCATCAATGAGATGAAGCCTGAGGGATTTCTTGATATTATAGGATCATAAAGAAAGCCGATTATCGACTTATCGGCGCCGAGAGCATCAACCAGGTATTTTCCGGATTGCCGCAGCACGAATAATTCCATCTGCCCCGGCGTATCAAATATGACGTACTCTGTTTCAAAGCTTTCGATAATATCTTTCATTTCATTAATATTCATGGCGAGCATATCGGCAGCGATTATCTGCGCACCGTTTGGCCCGACACCACGTTCTTTCATAATATCGCGCAATTTTATCCAGTCCCGGATATCCACATCAGGAACGTAAGGCGCATTTTCAATGCCAGGGTCGAGGTTCACCGTAATCGCATCATACCCATGGTTCTGCATCCATCCCATGTATGCGCCTGTCAGCGAGGATTTGCCGCTCCCCGCAGAGCCGATAAAGTAAAGGTTAATCATTTGTATCAGGGTGATAATATCGGTGATAAGAGAAAAGATTTGTGATGCTTCAAAAACTTAAATTATACGCTGATTTTGTGGTTCTCA
>JAPZAO010000051.1 GCA_027460615.1 Candidatus Methanoperedens sp. | reverse complement strand
GGAACTCTCTTTGCATACTCAGTGTACTCGTTGCCAAACCTTGCTATTAAATCGGCTTCTTCAGCATCCGCAATGTGCGCAAGCATAAGAGCGAGTATGAACGAACATATGAAGCCAAGCACCGAACCCGCAAACACCGCAAGCCCGAAAGCGCCGATAATCCCGCCTGAATACATGGGATGGCGGACGAACCTGTAAGGACCTGCTGCAACCAATTTATTCTCCGGGACAAAAACCGCCTTCTGAAGCGTGATGGCATGAATTACATTTCAATAATTTGAGGATAATTATATTGATGCAAGTTCACCGAGAAACGCATTTATTTCTTCAGATTATCTATTTTGTTTTCAAGTTCACTAATCTTATCCTTGATTACTTTCAAATCCTCACGAACAGGATTGTCATGTTTCCATGCTTGTTGATTTGAAAATACCACTGCTGACGGGATAATCCACAAGTATTCGATAACCCCAATTATGAATAAAGCTGATATCATCAATACTAAATATACCCAGAAAGGCATTGAAATATAATATTTCAGTGTGGTATTATATGCCGTAACCAGCAATAGAAGAAAATTCAGTATTCCCACGTAGAATGTGACTGAACTTACTACTGACTTAATACCCCCCCAAAACGAGCTTACTTTTTTCTGTTCAGGTAGTTTCATGAATTTCCTCTTTTTCAAATGTATTTTTCCCATCCGGGAAGTCAGGACAAGAACCTATCCAGACAACTATTTTTTATTAACAATATTATACCAATAACAACTACAAATGATTTACTGTTTATGCCACTATAAAGAAATAGTCCTCCTTAATCGGGCTGACTGAACACTACCATAAATACGGGAATAGCTTACGAACCTTTTTCGCATATTCTACATAAGCCTCTCCAAACCTTTCCCTCAGTTCCTCCTCCTCGGCATCAGCGATATGCGAAAGCACAAGCGCAAGCACGAACGAATAAACGGCGCCGAGCACCGAACCCGCAAACACGGCAAGCCCGAAAGCGCCGATAACCCCTCCTGAATACATGGGATGACGGACAAACCTGTAAGGACCTGCTGCAACCAATTTATTCTCCGGGACAAAAACCGCTTTCCGAAGCGTGTACATGCCCCAAAAAATGAATAATAGACCCGCAGCGAATAGCAAAAGCCCGGAGGCTCTTAACAATACATGAACAGGATTGAAGTCTTTTGAAATAAACCAGAAATAAAGAAATATGTTGGTTGAAACGATGAAAACATGAAGCGAGACCCAGGATACTTTTAAGACTGATGTGAATCCGGAAAAACCTGTTGACTTCCTGTATTTGAGGGCTATCATGTGGTAGGTGATAACCATATACAAGGTTATCAGGACGAACTCAAAGTATAGATTCATGGAATCCCTATAAACAAATCTGCGTTCATCTGCGTTTATCTGCGGTTCTTATTTCGTATGTAAGCCGAAGTAATCGAATGATATCTTTCACTCACCCAATCCGTGTTCATCTTCATGCTCTATTTTCGGAAGCTCCATCTTTTTGCCAGTTTTTTCAAGATAATCCTTTATCGCCGCATGCAATCCATCAGCAGCAAGATTTGAGCAGTGCATCTTGATAGGCGGCAGCCCGTCAAGCGCCTCCGCCACATCGCCGCGCGTAATTTTAAGAGCCTCTTCCAGCGTCTTGCCTTTTGCAAGCTCGGTAATCATACTACTTGTGGCAATCGCCGCGCCGCAGCCGAAGGTCTTGAACTTCACATCCTCAAGCCTGTTATCTTTTACCTTGATATAAATCCACATAAGGTCGCCGCAAACAGGGTTTCCGACTTTCCCGATCCCGTCGGCATCCTTTATCTCGCCAACATTTCGCGGGTTGGCAAAATGTTCCATCACTTTTTCGCTGTAACCGTCTGTCATATTTTACCTCGCCAATGGTGATATCATCCGCAGTTTATTCACGATTTCGGGCAACACCGATACCACATAATCCACATCTTCCTGCGTGTTCCCGCGCCCGAGAGTCAACCTGAGGGAGCCGTGCGCCTCTTCAGGTTTCAAACCTATAGCCATAAGGACATGGGACGGCTCAAGGGATGTGGACGAACATGCCGAACCGGTTGACGCTGCCACGCCTTTCATATCAAGGTTCAATATCATGGACTCGCCTTCAATGTAGCTGAACCTTACATTTGCATTATTGGGAAGTCGTTTTACAGGATGCCCGTTAAGATATGAATCCTTGATTTCAAGGAGTCCTTTAATGAGCCGATCTCTTAAGTCTGCCAGTCTTGCCTCTTCCGGAAGGTGCTCCTTTGCAAGCTCGCATGCTTTCCCAAAACCAACAATCCCGGGTACATTTTCAGTACTTGAGCGGAGATTCCTTTCATGACCGCCGCCATGCAACTGGGGTTCTACGAATGTGCCTTTCCTGAGATACAAGGCTCCAACGCCTTTTGGCCCGTATATTTTATGGGCGCTTATGGATAACAGGGAAACGCCAAGAGCATCCACGTTCACAGGGATTTTTCCTGTTGTCTGGACTGCATCCGTATGGAGAGGAATATTCTTTTCTTTTGCGATTTTGCCAATCTCCTTTATGGGCTGGATTGTCCCGATTTCGTTATTGGCATGCATGATGGTAATCAATATCGTCCCGGGTGTGATGGCTTTTTCAATGTCCTTTGGGTTCACAAGCCCGTCTTTATCTACAGGCATGTAGGTGACTTTGAATCCCTGGGTTTCAAGGTATTTGCAGGTATGCAGAACAGCATGGTGTTCAATCGAGCTTGTAATGATGTGGTCGCCCTTTTTCCTGTTCTTATATGCTATTCCTTTTATTGCAAGGTTATCCGATTCCGTGCCGCTGCCCGTGAATATTATCTCTTCTTTTTTGGCTCCGATAAGGTCTGCGACTTTCTGCCGCGAATCCTCAATTGCCCTTCTTGCCTGTCTTCCGATTGTGTAAAGACTTGAAGGATTGCCAAACTTTTCAGAAAAATAAGGAAGCATGGCTTCTACGACGGCATGTTCTACGGGCGTCGTAGCGCTGTGGTCCATATAAACTTGTCCTGTCATAGTTTACGGTATGTCCTGTCTTTTGAATATACTTAACGATATGTAGTTCCAGGTAATTTTAATGATTTATCATTATGTTCCAGAAGAAACAAAGGGGTCTAATGGATGATAGTAATAAGATTTTTGAAGTCACTACCCCTCATCCGATTAAGCATAAGTGACCTGAGTAATATAGATTGATAGATTGATGCGGGGGAAGGGATTTGAACCCTCGAACTCCTGCGAGAATAGATCTTGAGTCTATCACCTTTGGCCGCTTGGTTACCCCCGCAAGGGGTTAGCATGAATTATCTTTATTGAACATAAGGATGTCGTTAATTAAAGCAGCCTGTCCAAAAGTATTAAGTATCCATTGCTCTATTTAACGCACGATTTTGTGAACTTATTCACAATTTTAATCATATTAACCTGGAGGAAATTATTTGGCAGTAACAAAAGCAGAAGGCTGGAAAGCAAAATCATGGTACAACTTGGTTGCACCTGATATGTTCGGAAAAACAAATATCGGAGAAACCGTGGCAGATGTGCCCGAAAAATTAATCGGAAGGATTGTTGAAATAACCCTGGGGGAATTGACAAACGACCTTTCAAAGCAGAATACCAAACTGATTCTGAAAATCGACCGCGTTGGCGGGGACTCGGCATATACAAAATATATGGGGCACCAGTTGACTCAGGATTACCTGCGCTCACTTGTTAAAAGACAGACGTCGGCTGTAGAGACAAACATCTCTGTAACCACCAAAGACGGCTATACCCTGAGAGTAAAACCGTCCTGTTTCACAATTAAAAGAGCACGCGCAAACCAGGTTAAAGCTATCCGCGTAATAATGAATAATGTCATTGCGGCGAAGGCGAAAGAACTGGATATGGAGCAGTTCGTCCAGGATGTTGTGACAGGAAAACTTTCAGCGAGTATTTATCACGATGTCAAGCCCATCTATCCTCTCCGCAGGGTAGAGGTCAGAAAGACGGAAATAGAGGCTGAGCCAAGTGCTGTAGCCTCATAATTCTTTTTTTTGAAAGGTTAATAATTTTTTAGTAATTGTTCACTTGTTTTAATTCATTTGCCTTTTCTTTCAGCCGTTCATTCTCGATTTTTAGCATTATTAGTGATGCCACAAGAAGGAAATAAGCAGCGAAATTTATCAAAAGATAATATAATACAACCCCGCTTATACCTCCCCCGCCTCCGCCCGGGCAGGGCCCAACCACACACGGATGCATCCTGGAATAAAAGCGAACCGAAAGAAAACTTATCGGGACGCTGATAAACCCGATTATCCCGAAAACCGCAGATAATCTTGCCCTTTTTTCAGGTTCTTCAACCGCCTGGCGTACCATCAGGTAAGAGAGGTAGATGAGGAATAATATGAGAGAAGTATTCAGCCTGACATCCCATGAAACCCAATAGGCGTTCCATGCCGACTTTCCCCAGATTGACCCGCTGGCAAGGGTCAGTAATGCAAAAACAACTCCCACTTCTGCTGCTGATAGTGATATTATATCCCATTTTTGCTGCTTGCTTTTAAGGTATAAAATACTTGAAATAAAAACTACTGCAAAACAGAGGTAAGCCGATATCGCAATGGGGAGATGGAAATAGAATATCCTGAAATTATTTGGATCGCCGGCTGCCGATCCGGGGTCAATAGGAATGGGCGCCTGGAAAAACACTATTTCAACAGCTCATCGAATCCCTTAAAAGTGATGCCAGTATGATCACGTAAGACTTTGATAACGCTGTTGATATGATCTCCCTGTTTCATCATCTCAACGGCTTCTGGCCTCATACCCATCT
>JAPZAO010000050.1 GCA_027460615.1 Candidatus Methanoperedens sp. | reverse complement strand
CCGTAGGCTATATGCGAAACGCCTATGAGCGATGCGCAGTCGTTCTGCGCGAAGTGCCTCGCATGCAAACCGTAGCCAGACCGAAGCTGTTCGGATCGCTCATATCTGAAGTGCTGAATCGTGACCTATGCACGTTCTGCGGCGCATGCGTCGCATCCTGCCCGGTCTGCATCCTTCAAATGCAGGACGAGAAACCCACGATGAAGGGTAAATGCGAACTCTGCCAAGTATGCTACTACTCATGCTCGGCGGCCGAGTTCCCGAAGGACGAAGTCGAGCGGGCCGTCTTCGGACGAACCAGAACTGCTGACGAGCCAGTCGGGATCTACAAGACCATAGCGAACGCTCGCTCAGAGAAGCAAGAGATACTCCAGAAAAGCCAGGATGGGGGAGTTGTCACATCGATTCTCGGCTACGCACTTGAGAGCGGAAAGGTTGATGCCGCCGTGGTCACGTGCGTCGACAAGCAAACGCCATGGAAATCGATTCCAAGCGTTGCCGTAGACTATGCTGACGCTCTGAACGCGGCGGGAACGAAATACACGCCCGCTCCCACACTGATCGGGCTCATGTCAGCCACAGAAGAGTACAGAAAAGAAAGGGTCGCGGTCGTTGGCACTCCATGTCAGATACGATCGTACAGGAGAATGCAAACATCGCTTCTCGGGGCGAGGAAACTTGCGAGCGCGGTCTCGCTTGCGATCGGGTTGTTCTGTATGGAAAGCTACCGTTATGATCAGTTCGTCGGAGAGTATCTGAGAACCAAAGACATCGACGTGAGCAAGGTTAGCCGTGTCGCGATAATCTCAGAGAACATATTTACAGAATTCAGCATGACGTTATCAGTACCTGCGGCAACGAGGATCCCTTCGTCAAGCATTTTTTTAATTGGCGGAAGCCCTGACCCTGTCATGAGGTTTGAGCGGAGGCAGACCACAACAGGAATATCAGCCGCTGCAACCGCTTTAATGTCCCTGTCCGCTGCATGGGTCATATGTATCAGGAAATCGGGTTCAAGTTCAAGCGCATGAGAAATATCGGATGTTTCTCTTTCGCCTGCATGTATTGCAAATTTTTTTCCTTTTTTTCTTGTATGCGTGACAATATCTTTAATCAAATCCATTTCAAGGTCATTGGTGCTGCTCAATCCGGTTCCATCGCAGGAATCAAGATAATCCATTTCACGGGCAAGCGGTCTTCCTAAAATCTTTGCTTCGATTTTGCCAGTCCCCGTATTTAAATACGGGGTCTTTAACGCTTCTTTAAGCGCCATAACTCCTGCCATCCCGCCTTCACGGAAATCAGCAAAAGCACATGTGCCGGTTTTTATCATATCGTCGATACTTGCCTTCATTGAGCCGACAAGGTCATCATGCGATGTTTCTTTTAAAATCCTGTGTTTTAATCCGTCAGGAGGTTGCACAAGTTCGGCCAAAGGCATCCGGGGCGGGTCTTTTATGACAGAGTCGCCTATATGCGTATGCGCATTCACAAAACATGGGGCGATTATTGTTTCGGTGGAAACATTGGATTCTTCGATATTTTTTATTATGCCGTTTTCTATAGTGATATAACCATCAACAGGCTCAAACTCATCGCCAAGAATTATGGTCCCCCTGAGAGTTTGTTCCATGCGGTAAAATTGACTCTTATGATATTTGCATTTTTCGTATGATACTGAAACCAACATAAAGAATAAGTAGTTTAGTTACGATTTAGCCTCCAGTCCCGTAGGGTAGTGGTCAATCCTTCTGGCCTTTGGAGCCGGAGACGACGGTTCGAATCCGCCCGGGACTATAAGTGCTGTAAAGAAGGCAACCGCTAATGATATCATGATTTATATACTATTAATAACCGCAGATTTTACAGAGCCCTAAAATAAAAAGTTATAAGGTTAAGGCAAATCCTTAACCTTTACCATTAGCCTCATATTTAATACGGGGTTTCATTCAACCTTTTTCAACTCACCATCAAGATATTCCTTGGGTAACTCGATGTACCCCACTTCATCAACATACTTCTGCCCGTCTGTGAGAACCCATCTGATGAATTCAGAAGTAATTCCTGTGGGCTTTCCTTTGGTCACAAATAACTCGACTCTCGCAGGCGGACTCGGGAACACTCCGCTTTTAATGGCTGCAATTGTTTTTTCCTTGGTGCTTATATTCTCTTCAGGGTCAACAATGCCGTTCTCATTCACGTCAAATGGTATTATCTGGATGCCCGATACAGGCTGCCCGGTCTTCATATCAAAGGCATAGTTGTAGTTGTTATAACCTATGCCCAGGGGGTCTTTCTGCACAGCAGCAAGCAGTCCTGGGTCGCCGTAAACGCCTGTGCCTTTGAGACTTTCCTGTTTACCGCCGAGGTACTTTGCCCATATATCAGACGCACCCGATGAATCGCTTCTCGTGTACACATGAATTTCTGCCTTATTTCCAGTCCCGACAACATCGCCCCATGTATTCACAGTCCCATTGAGATACAGAGAAGCAAAGGTCTTTTTCTTAACTCCTTTGCTTAGCAGATCGTTAAGCACAGGGTTCTTTGCATTGACCGTGGCTACAACGGCATCCTTGGTGACGCCGATCGGATATGCGCCCTTCTTAATCTCCGAGGGATCAACATCTCTCGATATCATGCCGATATCAACAAGCCCGCCAAGCGTATCAGCCATACCCTTGCCTGCGCCTCCTGCCGAAATCTCTACCTTAACGTTGGGGTGCAGCTTCGTGAACTCATCGCCCCAGCGTACAGCCATGGGATACAGGGCAAATGCGCCTGACAGCGTTATTGTGCCTGAAAGCTCCTGTGAGCTTGCAGCGGTCTGTACAGCCGTGGCGCCGGATGATGCCGGTGTTGTAGCAGCGGTAGGCGTGGGCTGGGTTTCGGACTTTGGATTACCGATGCATCCTGATAATAATGCACTGGTGATAACTGTAATAAGAATAATAACAATAAATTTTGCTTTCATTAATTCTACCTCGAATTTTAATTTTATTTTTTATTCACCTGCTTATGACAAATAAGCAAGTGCAAATAAACAGGCACATATAAATATGCAGAGAAAGAGGCGATTATTGTCAAAGTAATTACAAAACCCGAATAAATGCGGCAAAAAATATCAGGAAACAGTCTTTTTATTTAGAAATAAGGAACAAACCGGTTTGCGCCAACAGATTTGGGAATATACCAGTCATTCTGTCATTACTAAGAAAAGCTTTTCTTTTTATCCTGATATCCTGTTTTTGGCAATAATCCATAAAATCAGAAATGCTCAGGAAATGCAGATTAGGCGTTTCATACCATTCGTATGGCAATGACGGGGTTATTGGGGTTTTTCCTTTGAAAAAAATCTGATACCGCGCCTTATAATAGGCGAAATTGGGAAATCCTATCACTACTTCCTTTCCCACTCTCAAGGACTCGTTCATGACCACACCAGGCTTTCTAACCTGCTGGAGGCTCTGGTTCAGTATCACATAATCAAATGACTCATCGCCGTACTCTGATAGACCATTATCAATATCCTGATGGGAAACGCTCAAACCAAGTTCGACGCATTTATAAATCGCCTGTTCATCTATTTCAATTCCGTGCGCCCTTGCATTCTTTCCCCTTACTATCAGGGATAGCAATTCTCCCTCATGGCATCCAAGATCAAGCACAGAGGACTCGCCTTTAATCCAATCAATGATTATTCTGTAGTCCGCTCTGATGGAGTCAGGCCTCATGAGTCTCAACCGCTGCATACCCATTGAATACTTTTTTCAAGAAATGCTTGACAAGATGCGTTTCTTCCTCAATTTCCAGAAGGAATGCATCATGCCCGTAGGTAGAATTTATCTCGCAATATGTGGCTTCTATACCGGTCAATTTGCATATTTTTAAAATCTCTTTTGATTGATAAGTCGGGTATAGCCAGTCTGATTTGAATGCAATTATAAGGAACTTTGCCTTAATTCCTTTAAAAACTTCAAAGAGAGCCCTACCATTTGAAAGGTCGAAATAATCCAGCGCTTTTGTTATATACAGGTAAGAATTGGCATCAAACCTCCTGACAAAATTGTCTCCGTGATAATGAAGATATCCTTCTACTTCAAATTCAGCCTCGAATTTTGAATTTCTTTTTCCATTATGGAAACGCCTCCCGAATTTCTCGCTCATTGAGACATCGCTCATATAAGTGATATGACCTATCATCCGTGCCACTGCAAGACCTTTTGCTGCAAGCGCCCCGCCGTAGTAATTCCCTCCTTTCCAGTCGGGGTCTGCCATGATTGCCTGCCTTCCCACTTCATTAAAAGCGATCTGCTGCGGAGAATGTTTCAGTGTCGTGGCAATGGGAATGACAGAGCGTACCTTTTCAGGATAAGAGGCTGCCCATTGAAGCGCCTGCATTCCTCCCATCGAGCCGCCCACAACGCACAGGAGTTTTTCGATCCCGAGATGGTCTATCAGATACTTCTGCGCCTTGACCATGTCTTTTATCGTGATAGTCGGGAAATCCAGCCCGTATGGTCTGTTTGTCCCGGGATTGATAGAAGATGGACCCGTTGAGCCTTTGCACCCGCCAAGCACATTTGAACAGATTATAAAATATTTATCTGTATCAAATGCTTTTCCAGGTCCTATCATTTCATCCCACCATCCGGGTTTCCCGTCCTCGTCATGAAAACCGGCGGCATGTGCATCCCCTGATAGCGCATGATGGATCAGTATCGCATTGGATTTCCGGGCATTGATCTTGCCATATGTTTCATAAGCCAGTGTTATCGGTCCCAGTTTTTCTCCGGAATCAAGGATCAACTCATCCGGAGGAGCGGCGAAAGTAAAGTATCTGGTTTCCACGAGTCCGATACTTTGTTTA
>JAPZAO010000049.1 GCA_027460615.1 Candidatus Methanoperedens sp. | reverse complement strand
AGAATATATTCAAGAATGTGTCAACATTTTCCGCACATTGGGCGGCAACCTCAATGCCTTTGACGCCTGGCTGCTGTTACGGGGAATGAAAACCTTCGGACTGCGCATGGAGCGGCACAACCAGAACGGCCAGCTAGTGGCCGAGTTTTTAAATAAACACCCGTCTGTAGAGAAAGTCTGTTATCCGGGGCTTCCCGAAAACGAACAATATGAATTAGCCAAAAGCCAGATGACCGGTTTCGGAGGTGTCATTGGGGTATATCTTAAAGGCGATGGTAAGACCGTGAATAAAGTCCTGAACCGGGTGAAACTGCTTACCAGAGCTGTAAGTCTAGGCTCGGTAGAATCTTTAATCACCCAACCTGTAGCTGCGGTTCATTTTAATGTCCCCCTGGAATTTCGTAAACTGGCTGGCATAACTGATAACCTGGTCAGGATTTCTGTGGGAATAGAAGAACCGGAAGATATCATCGCTGACTTGAAGCAGGCGCTGGGAGATTAAAGCCCAAGACAAAGACGTTGATATGGAGAGGGGCTGCTCCCCCTGGGATTCTTTCCGCTATAAGCGGACTCAGAATGACAAGAGAGATTAGCCTTCCCTCCGGCTCTTGAGCTGCCCGCAGCCCGCCTTGATGTCCCGCCCGAAGCTCTTGCGTAGCGTCGTGGTAATATGCAGGCGCTTGAGTTCTTCCTCGAAGGCCATAACGGCCACCGGTTTGGGTGGCTGGTAGTCGCAACCCGCCGTCTCATTGGCAGCAATGAGGTTGACATGGCAGTTGAGCCCGCGTAAGAGGTGCGCCAGCTGGCGCGCCTGGGGGATACTGTCGTTGACGCCCTCGAAGAGGCAGTACTCAAAGGTCATGCGGCGGCCGGTGGCCTCGATGTAGGCGGCGCAGGCCGGAATCAGTTTCTCCAGCGGGTACTTGCGGTTGAGGGGCACCAGCTTGTTGCGCAGAGCGTTATCTGCGGCATGTTCTTCAGGTCTTCGGGTTTGTATTTGTCTGCTACAAGTAATTTATAAAGCTCTGCCTCGGGCGCCGCTGACCTGTCCCCGACCGCAGATACGGCAGGGAGGTGCTTTATCTCTTCTACAATATCGGGATTTATCATTCGGGCTATCTCGGTGCCAATCATCCCTGTTGTTATGCCGAAATCCCCGCCTGCGTAGGCAGGGTTCACATGTTCAAGCACCATGGAATCTATTGTGCCGTCGGGATGATGGTGGTCGATAACCAAAATTTCAACTCCATAAATTATCGCCTGTTTCATGGCAGGCATATCCTCCTCGGTTGCGCCGTTGTCCATCAATACCACAAGCGGCATCTTCTGGGAGAAACGCTCCTGGTCTTCAAGCGCGAATGTGAGGTCTTTTGTTACATCCTCAAGTTCGTAGAACGGCGCCTTTGAAGGGGAGCGCCTGTAGAAATGGCGGTCGGCATCAGAGCCGCCGACTTCGCGAAGCAGCGGCAGGAGCGCACGTTCTATCGCTATTGCAGATGTAATGCCGTCTGCGTCCGCATGATGCCTGATGATTATAGGCCGTGATTTGAAAACCGCTTTCCTTATGAGCTTGGCTGCATTTCTCATCCTTGGTTTTAATTTTTCCAGTACCTCGCTCTTTACAAGGAACTGGATATCATGGGGTTCTGCTCGTTTGTCTATCGCCGATTCAATCTGCTCCTTGATACCGGTCGCATCGCCTCCCCATAGCTGTTTCATGGCGCGTATCTCTACCTGCATGGCGCCGTTCCTCATCGAAGGCTCACCGATCACCTTCACGATGGTCTCGGACTTTATCTCAGGATATGCCCGCTCGCCTGCTTTCTCAAAAGCGGCGCACTGAACGGTGCCATCTTCATCCGAGATTGTGAATATCGTGGGGCCGCCTGTTTGTTTTATCTGTATTACCTCGCCTGAGAGGTGCACGAGTTTGCCCAGGTATTTTGAGAGTTCTGTGGTCTTTCGGCGCGGGAGCTGCTTTTCGACTTCGATTAGCTGGAATTCCTTCAGGCTCTTCGGGAGCAGTTCGATGTTGCCATTCTGGGCTATGTTTTTCACTTCGACGAATATCTTATCCCCGATTTCAGGGAGGAAACTGATGTTGCTTGAATGGATAAGCCCCCGAATCTGCGGGTTCAGGTCAACGAAAACGCCGAAGTTGGCATGCCCCTGCACTTTTCCTTCGTAAACCTTCCCGGCCTCAAGCTCGCGCGTATCGCATTCTGCGCTCAGGACATGCACAAGTGGTTTTTTGGCGCAGCTCTCGCAGAGGTCGCCCTTTACGGTCTCCCGGCCGCAGACGGTGCATGTGAAGAATTTTCCCCTGCCGGCGCAGGTCTTGCATGGTTCGGTGACCGATATCCTGCCTGTGCCCCCACATTTTGTGCATTTTATGCCCCCTCCCATGAGTTTTCCCAGGTCTTTTTCAGAGAGTTGATCAAGGCTTATGGCTTTTGGCTTGCCTGAGCCCTTGCAGTCCGGGCATTCCTTTTCGCTGAGGATTATGGTGCCTGTTCCTTTGCAGGCGGTGCATTCGGTTGTCATAGATTTGAGTGATAGATGCGGTAGGGAGTGAAATAAGTTACGTGGGTTCGTATTTCATGAATTATTAGTTATATTTTTAATTTCTGTATGTTTTTGAATTTCTTTCAAGAACATACTTTCATTATCTTTTTGAGTGTAGATTATAACATCTTCTTTCGCTCTGGTAATTGCTACGTAAAATAGCCGTCTCTCCTCTTCTTCTTTATTGTTGTATCTTTTGTCCATAGCAGGCTCAAATATCAAAGGGTTTTCAATTTCGCTTGGGAAACCATACAAACCTTTGTCAACACATAGGAGAAATACGACTTTTGCTTGTAAACCTTTACTCTTATGAACCGACATTAATGGGATTGATTGAGGATTGCGGGCATTTATCTTTATAGGAACATTATTGAATTTTGCATGGTCAATAAGCTGGTTAATTAAATGGGGTTTTGTGATTCTATACAAAATCATTATGTCCTGAGGCGCATATCCATTATTGAGATATTCTTTAACCATATTTGCACAATGGACAGCAGTTTGTTGATAATAGTCCCATATATTTTTGTGTAAGGATGAAAAAACGATGATTCTCTTTTCTTCATTATTGTTTGCTATCGTTTGTTTCTTAAGTTGGGCAGCGCCGTTATATTTTATAAGTTCTGCTCCAGCATCTACAATAGATTTATTACTTCTATAATTGATGGATAAGTCAGTTCTCGCTGGATGGTCAAAATAGTCTTGAAATTTTAAAAAGAACTCTAAATTTGAACCTGTAAAGCCCATGATACTTTGCCAATCATCCCCCACACAAAACAGTTTACAATTATGGTTCTTAGCCATCAACGCTTTAATAAGTCGATATCTCTGCGTACTTATATCTTGATACTCATCTATCAATATGTGGTCGAATGAATATAATGATTTATTCTTCTCCAATTCCACAACAGCTTGATTAATCATATCAGAAAAATCTATCTCGTTTGTTAACCGAAGCTCTTTTTCATACTCCCTATAAATTATCAATGCCACCTCAGCAAAAGCTTTCTGTTTCGAGGACCACTTTTCTTTTTCAAGTCTCTCATGTATATTTTGAGGTGTTAAGCCATTTGTTTTTGCTTTTACGATAAAAACTGCAATGTCTTTGGGAATTCGTTCTATCGATTCTTTACATGTTTTCCAAATCCTATCGACTAATTCGGAATAGCTCATTGAAGATAAAATAATGTCCTTTTTAGGATTCTTTCTTTTAATTTCCGAAATTAATTTTTTCTCAAAATATTCGATAAAATTCTTACTTTTAAATTCCCCATAAGTTGTTTCTATAAGCGAATATTTTTTTTGTTGTTTGAATCTTTCAATCTTTGCGCTCATTCCCTTCTTGTAATCGTGATCAAACCATTCCGGGACATTACCATAATCATTCAATGCCCAGTGTTCGATATAGATGTTATATTCAGGTAAGAAGAAATCTGGTTTTGGAGTTTTTATTTCGCCTTTTTTATTTTTATAGTTCATCCATTCAGCAGGATTTTCATAAAGCACTTTGATATATTTTCCATTTATTTTATGAGTAAACAGAAAGTTAAGTATTGTTCTTTCTCCTTCGCTTTTTACTTTTGTTCCGTTCAATGCGGTATATGCTAAATTTTGCATGTACTGATACCATTCATCTTTCTTTTCAAAATCGGATTCCTGTTTAATCAGTTCGTCATCTCCAAAATACAGCATATAAGCGAAAAGTTTGTTTTGAAACGAAGATTCCTTTTCTGCTTTTTTATAGAGCCCTGCTATGAATTCATTGTATCCAGACTCGAAATTATCTCCACTAAATTTTAACTTTGGATTCAATGAAGCATTGGTAAGAACTTCAAGCCCAAAAGAATGAAAAGTCTTAATTTTAACTTCTATTCCAAACCTCTTGTTGAGCCTTTCTTCAATTTCTTTTGCAGCCTTATTTTGAAAGGCTAATGCAAGTATCCTATTAGGTGCTATAGTCTCTTGTTTTCTTAGCACAAGGTAAGCGATTCTGGTGATTAGAACTTCTGTTTTACCTGAGCCTGCACCTGCTACCACTAGATTATGTTTATCGTCTGTTACAATTGCTGTCTTCTGCTCGTCATTTAAACCTAAAGTTGATTTATTAAAAAGATAGTCGTATTCTTTCTTGCGTCTTTCGACAAGTTTTTTGTTAAAGTTATCTATTATATTTTTAGATGCAATCACTTCGCTTATTGAAGTTTCGATGATATCATTGAACGATTTTTCAAAGTTTTCATTTTTTAGTTTCAAATAATGAAGAATACTTCTGTAATCTTCGAGTTTGCCCAGCAAATCTGCTCTAA
>JAPZAO010000048.1 GCA_027460615.1 Candidatus Methanoperedens sp. | reverse complement strand
GCGAGGATATTGTAAAACTCAGACATCAACTTAAGATTTGATAACAAACCTGATAAATGTTTTGATTAGGGTGACAGGGGCATTGCAATACTATTATATACAGCATTAACCCTACATCTACTTCCTCCCGAGCGAGATATGAAAAAAGAAATAATACTCATTGAATCCAGGGACGCTGCTTTTAGAGACCTCATTTTAAAAACACCGGTTGGCGAGAAGCTCTCCACATGCATGCAGTGCGGTATATGCGCGGGCTCATGTCCGGTCAGCCATGAAATGGATTATAACCCGCGCCAGCTGGTGCGCATGGTTCAGCTTGGCCTCAAAAAGGAAGTGCTCAACAGCAACACCATCTGGATATGCACCACATGCTTTTCATGCTCTGTGCGCTGCCCGAGGGGAATACGCCCCACTGAACTCATGGAAACGTTAAAACCCATAGCAATAGCAGAAGGCATAAAGAACAAAAACGAAAGATTTGATGGCGTTTTCTCAGATGTGGTCAGGAAAAACGGCAGGGCTTCTGAATTCCTTTTAATTTCGAAATACAGCCTGAAAGAACCTGAAATGATAAAACAGGCCCCGTTTGGTCTTTCCCTTTATTCAAAAGGAAAATTGCCCCTGGCCATTGATAAAATGGAAAATACGCGTGAACTTGATACTATTTTTAAGCTCAGTGAAAAAGCGGAAAAGAAAGAAAGCAAGGAAACTGGGATGAAAATAGAAAAAGAAGAGCCGGAGACCGATAAATGAAATATTCCTATTATCCAGGATGCGCACAGCATGGAACGGCTGTGGATTACCGGAAGTCGGTGGAAGTGGTGTTCCGCTCGCTTGGCATCGAGCTTGAAGAGGTGAAGAACTGGAACTGCTGCGGCGCTCTCAATGTGCCTGACATGACCGTAAGAACTGCGTTGTCTGCAAGAACCCTTGCCTCATCACAGGGGCTTGATGTGGCAACTCCCTGCAACCTTTGCTATTCAAACCTCATGCGCGCAAAAACAGCGCTTGAAGAAGATTCCCTCAAAAAGAGGGTCAATGAAGCTCTCACTTCAAAATATGACGGCAATACAATACCAAAACATCTTCTTGAAGTAGTAGTCAAAGATTACGGGCTTACAAAACTTGCCGAAATGGTAAAAAAGCCTTTAAAAATAAAAGCCGTGCCTTATTACGGTTGTTTACTCACACGCCCGGAGAACAAATTTGACAGCCCTGAAAACCCAAAGTCGCTGGATGACCTTATCGCAAGCCTCGGGGCGGAACCCGTAAAATATTATTATAAAACAAAATGCTGCGGCGGCCCTATCCTGATAACGAATGAAGACCTTGCGCTTGAACTTGCAAGAGATTTGCTAATAATGGCAAAAGAATCGGGCGCTGACTGTATGGTTGTGACGTGCCCGATGTGCCACCTCCAGCTGGATGCAAAACAGAAAGCAGTGGAAAAAAAATATAATATCAAGCTTGATATGCCGATAATTTATTTTACACAACTCATAGGTCTTGCGATGGGCTTTTCCCCGGATGAACTGGGAATGGGGAAGCATCTTGTTCCTTGCGATAAATTGATAGCAAAGATAGGGAGGTAAAAATGACTGAAGACGAACCCGCCCCTATGAATGAAAATCCCTCCACGAATGATTCAAAACAGCCTCCCAAAAAAACAGGCGTGTACCTTTGCAGGTGCGGCGGGAATATAGGCGATGTGGTTGATCTGCAATCAATCGCCGACAGCCTGAAAGAAAATAAAGACGTTTTGGTGAATATCCAGGATTACCTGTGCAGCGGTGCCGGGCAGGATAAAATAAAAAGCGATATCGAGAAAGGAAAAGTGGACAGGGTGGTGATAGGCTCATGCTCGCCAAAACTGCATCTTGAAACATTCAGGGCAATGGCAAAAAAAGCAGGGCTTAACCCGAACCTGCTTGAAATCACAAATATAAGGGAACAGGCAAGCTGGGTGCACGAGAAAGAGGGCATAAATCCTAAGGTCAAAGGGTTAATAAAAGGCGCTGTCGCCAGAATGGGTTCCATAGAACCGCTTGTGCCGCTTGAGAAAAAACTTGTTGATAGGACTCTTGTGGTAGGAGGCGGGATTGCGGGGATTACCACGGCTCTTGAAATGGCGGATGCGCATGAAGTCATTCTTATAGAAAAACAGCCTTTCCTTGGCGGGCACATGATCGGCCTATCCAAGACCTTCCCGACGCTTGATTGTTCCCAGTGTATTCTCACCCCTAAAATGGTGGCGGTGCACAATCATCCCAATATCACCATGTTAACCCAGACCGAAGTTGCGGATGTGCAGGGAAGCCCGGGGGATTACTCCATAACACTGAGGCACAGCCCGCGATACGTGGATATCGAAAAATGCATATCATGCGGTGCGTGCGCCAGGAAATGCCCCACAGGCGCCATATTCCTGCCTTTCGCACAGGCAGTCCCGCAGGCATACATGATAGATATATCAAAATGCAAAAACTGCGGCGCCTGCGTCAAAGTTTGCCCCCGCGATGCCATAAATCTCGATGCGAAAGAAAAGACAAGTCTGGTTTCAATAGGGTCAGTGGCAATTGCAACAGGTTTTGAACCTATCGACCCATCGTTTATCGAAGAGTACAATTACCCTTCCCCGAATCTTCTCACGGCAGTGGAATTTGAGGAAATGCTCTCGGCAAAGAGCAAAACAGGAATGAGATTGCAGAAAGCAGATGGCTCATTCCCCAATCGCGTGGCTTTTGTTCTGTGTGCGGGAAGCCGGGATTTTACAGGCAGAGGCAGGAAACACTGCTCCAAGGTATGCTGTATTTATTCGCAGAAACAGGCGCAGCTTGTAAAAAAGATGAAAGGGGATGCCGAAGCATGGATATTCTATATCGATATGAGGTCGGCGGGAAGGAGATTTGAAGAGTTCTATCACCACACCGCAGAGAAAGGCGTCAATTACGTGCGTGGAAAAGTGGCTGAAATAATACCAAAAGCTGACGGTACCCTCATGGTGCAGTACGAAGATACCAATCTCGGCAGGAAAGGGCGCGAGAGCTTTGACATGGTTGTTCTGTGCCCTGCTCTTATTCCGTCCGCAGGTACAAAGGAACTTGCAGATAAACTCGGCGTGCCGCTTGGTGATGATGGTTTTATCGAGGAAAAACATGTCAAGCTTGACCCTGTAAATACGCTAAACCAGTCGGTGTTCGCCGCGGGCTGTGTGCTTGGTCCGAAGGATATTCACGATTCAGTGACCGAGGGAATAAGCGCGGCGCATAAGGTTTCCCAGTTCCTCGGGAAAGGCATAATTCTTATCCCGCCAGAGAAGCCACTGATACTTGAGTGCAACGGATGCGGGGATTGCGTTAAAGCCTGTCCTTATAACGCGCTTGCCCTTGAAAACGGAAAAGCCGTGCTGTCGCCCCTGGCATGCACGGGCTGCGGCATCTGTGTGCCTGCATGCCCGATAAAAGGAATCGAGATAAGGAATTATACAAGAAACCAGTATAAGGCGCAGTTAAAAGCGATATTGGGCGAAGAGCCCGGAGTGATTGTGTTCATAGACCCGTATGCATATGCTGCCGCCGATATTGCGGGTGTTAACCGCAGGCAGTACTCTTCTCTTGTCAGGTTTGTAAATGTCCCGTCCATCCATATCCTTGATGCGGACGTTGTCAATGCGGCTTTTGAATATGGGGCTACAGGTGTTTTGCTTATAGAAGGGACGACGGATGAGAAACTCACATCGTGCTCGGATGAGTTATACAAGAAGCTCAAAAAAGAGACGCGAAAACATAAAAAACCCTTGCGGTATTCCCATATAGAAACGGCGCAGTATGAGAAACTGACCGACCTGCTTAATGTTTTTGCGACCCAGGCAGGCGTGAAGGCGCAAAAGAAGAATAAGAAAGAAAAAGAGTCAGACGGGGAAGAATAGGGATTTTACGATTATTAAATATCAATAGATTTCCCCGGCAGTGTGCCTGACCACTCCGCCAACTTTTAATTTTCCATCTTTAAGAATAACAGTGGTCAGACCCTCTATTATTCCTTCGGTTTCGATGACGTCGCCGTCTGCTAATTCCCGCACTATGACTGTATATTTTGTTTTGTTCTTGTATTCTTTTGGCACTCTAACTTCCTTCCCTGTGAATCGGTTTTGGAATGAAAAAGAATTGTCTTTATGATAAATAAATTTATTGTAAAAAATGCTCCGATCGGGATTTGAACCCGAGTCTCTGGCTGTCTTTATTTTGGCGCTATTTCACGCTTAAAACTTGAAAGGCCAGAATGATTGGCCTGCTACACTATCGGAGCGCAGTAGGCTTAATATAACACAACCATATTTAATGGTTTGGTAGTCCGTAAATTATCACTCGATATATTTATATAGGACAAAGAAGGGTCTTTAGGGTGGTGTCGAAATGCAAGATAAATGTCCAAATTGCGGTGAGCCGCTGGTAACCAAGACTATTAAAAAAGTATTAGCTACAGGCAGTATTGATTATCCAATTTCGCAAACGTGCCCGAAATGCAATTGGAGTAAGGATTTAACAGGCGCAGGCGATGTAGTTTCAAAACCTGTAACAGAAATGCCTCCTGCGGCAAAAAAAGAGGCAGCGAAAATTCAGAGCCCGCGACCCGTACCTCCAAAAGCGCAGCCAATGCCCGGGCCGTCAACCGATATCAACAAAATCATAATAATAGCCTTGGCAATACTGGTGGTGGGGGGACTTGCATGGGCATTCTTCCTGTATCCCGGTGCGCCAGCAAAACAGGGTGGCAATATACCCACGCCAACACCGACACCTGTAATTACACAAACCCAGGTTCAAACCCCGACAGTTACTACTATCCCCGAGGTTACGCCGACCGGTAATAAGACACTGGTAAAATT
>JAPZAO010000047.1 GCA_027460615.1 Candidatus Methanoperedens sp. | reverse complement strand
TTCCACGAGGGAGTCACGTACGGGCAAAAGGGTAACGTCAACGGTCTCCGCCCCCTCCGGGATGGTGGCCGAGAAGATGCGAGGTACCCCAGCGGGGGACGGGTTCAGCGTGTAGTCGGTTCCGTAGGTGGCGGAGCCGCCGACAGCGTAATAGACTGTCAGCGGGCTACTCAGGCTGCCGCCCACACCCACCGCGCGGCGGATAGTGAATTAACCGCGGAGGACACAGAGGGCACAGAGAATTGTTTATTTTTTCTCTGTGTCCTCCGTGCTCTCTGTGGTTTTTTAACATTCATAAAGCGACACCTCGCTTTATCCGGTGCCCACGTATGGCAAAGCCATACGTGTTGAATTTAATAAACTTTTCTAAAAGTTTTTGATAAACCTTTCTTAAAGGTTTGTTTTAATATTATTGAACGCTTAATTAAAGTTGTGAAAAGCGAGAAAAGCGAGTCAGCCCAGGTAACCATAGACTATATCACAGGCATCGGGATATTCCTACTGGCTGTTATTTTTGTATTCCAGTTCGTTTACGGTTTGTTCGTGCCCTTCCAGTCGGGCTCGGATAAGGCGACGCTTGCAGCGGACAGAGCAGGAACCGTACTTGTTGAACGTTTGCTTCATGCAGATAAAGCGAGTGAGTTAAATGTTATAGACGAGGGAAAACTATCGAATTTTTACGTGAAATTAAAAAATAATGAAACAGATGTTCTTAAACAAATTGGACTTTTTAGCAATCAAACATTTTTCGATCTGAATATATCTGTTGTAAATATAACATCCAATAGCCTAATGAACCAGAGCGGACCGGCTCTCCCGGAAACCACCGATATCGGGCAGACTAAACGCCTTGTATTGATCGTAAATCCAACAAACGGTAATCAAACTTATGCCATCATGTCAGTGAGGGTCTGGTAATGTTCGATGATAAAGCCCAGATGCATACCCTGGAGGGCGTGGCTGCTGCTACAATAATGCTTCTTGTCATAGTATATGCCATAGACGCGACCTCGATGACGCCGCTTACTTCTTCAACAGCGAACGTGCATGTGGAAACCGAGCTTCAGGTGATCGGGCAGGATATGCTGGGTGCGCTGGATTATGCCGAGCCGGGGTATAATTCAAAGCTTAAGAATGATGTGCTCACGTGGAACGGTAAGGAATATACATGGAATGGAACAAAGTATATGGAAAAAGGAAATGCTTCGTACCTTCAAAACAACCTGACAAATAACCTGACGAACTTACTGAATGCCACTCTGATAACGCAGGGCATTGCCCATAATGTGGAACTGACCTTTCTTGCCAATAATGGAACTACTTATGTCACCCAGAGAATGATATACAACGGAAACCCTTCTGAAAACGCTGTGATAGTGTCAAGGAAAATCGCATTGCACAATGACGACATTAACAAGACGAAATTGCCTAACAACCCGATAAATGATATCGATTCATCAACCGACCTATACAATATCGTTGATGTTAAACTTATTTTATGGAGAATGTGATGGAAATAATAAAAAACGAGTCCGCCCAGTTTATGCTGCTTGCAGGTTTCATTATTGCTATCGGACTTGTAATAACCACAGTGATGCTCAATAATATCATATTCGAAAGCAATATGGCGGGGGAAGCAGGAGGAGACCCCATAAAATATGATATAGTGAACCTGATGCGTATCAGCGGGGATGAAATGAAAAGCGCTTACAGGAATGCAACTAATGTCAGCGGGGTCAGTGAAGGTAACATGATTGCCAATTTCACAAACCAGACGCAAAATTTCAGTGCCAATCTGCCAAAAATTTATGCCTTGCATGGGGAGGGTGTGAACGTGAGCTGGGATGTGAGCAACTGGAATAACGGTAATTACGCTAATTTCACTGAAAATGGGACTGCAAATGGCGCAACGAACTGGACTGTAATCCAGAACGTTAACAAAAGCAACATTACAGTCTATATAACATCGGGAACTTTCTATATCAACATAACAAATACAACTTCATTCTGGAATATTACTTTACCTGCAGGGTCTAATTCCTTTAATAGCACAAATATTTCTTCTAATGTATTACCTCCCTATTCCATTACATTCTTGAACGGTGCAAATGCGTATGGCAACTACAGCATCAACGGCACAGCATCAGGCAGAGCCTTCACCCGTGCCCGCGATTATATCCTTTACTCAACAGTAACCCTTTCCACCAGCATTATGCGCACCAATATCACGATTCCTGTTTCGGTGCCTTGGTGAACCTATGAATCAAAAAAATCTCCTGAAAAATGAGGATGCGGTATCCATTACAATTGGTTTCATTCTCATTTTATTCATTACAGTGCTGATTTTCTCTGCAACCATTCTTTCTTTTTATACGCTCACGCTGCACTCCCAACAAGCGGCAATGAGGGAAAGTTTTGATATCCTGGGAAGCGGATTTGCAGCAAGGGTAACTTCCTTGGATACCGTACTAAATATGACAAAATCAAATGGAGGCACAGTAAACCAACTGGAATATGACTTTTCAGTTCCCGCTTCAATTGCAAACCAGGAATATGGAATCAATATAACTAGGGAAAGGATATTCCTGGATGCGGAAAATGATGCAAAAGCCTGGATACCTTTCAATTCCTCCTTTAATATAACTGAGCAGATATACAGCAATGCGCAGGACTATACACTGAGCTATGATAACAAAACAAATTCAATGATAATAGAACAGCAATGAAATCCATTAAATTTCTTTCCTCCGATGATGCAGTCTCTGAAGTAGTGGACTTTGTAACAATCCTCGGGTTGCTTGTGTTATCCATCGGGATTATAGGAGTGGCAGGTTATCCAATCGTGAAGAATGCCCAGGAGGCAAACCACATAGAAAATACCAAGCAGAGTTTTATCGTGCTGGCAAATAACATCAATAAAGTTGTGATTGGGCAGGCGCCTTCACAGAGCGTTGAACTAAAGATGTACGGCGGGTCGCTGAGCGTCACGGGAAGCAGTTCGATCAATATTACGGCAATAAATTCAACGAACCAAACCATCACCTTGGTTGACAGGCAGATACGAAGTATTGAAAGTACTGTTGGAGAAACTTATGTTGCTTATGAAGGCACAGGGGTATGGGCAAAGTATCCGAACGGCAACACGATACTTGTTTCAAAGCCGCTTATTACCAACCAGAGCAATGTGCTCGTTATTCCTATCGTAACCATAGGAGGGAGTTCATCCACAGGCGGCAGCGGCATGAGCAGATTTACGGCTAAAGGTGTGCCGACTGTAGTTTTCTATAAGAATGTAAGCAATATCATTGTAACAATCAACAGCACTTACTCAAAGGGGTGGGAGAATTATTTCAAAAATGTTATGGCATGGAGTTTCTGTATATCGCAGGATTGCACCGCAAAACTTGATACTAAGAACATTGATGTATATATATTGAGCATCCAATTAGACACGGAGGTTGAATGAAGCTCCTTAGCTCAGAAACTGCAGCTTCTGAAGTCATAGGTCATCTCCTTATCCTGTTCATCACTATTCTCGGAGTTGGCATGATAGCCCTGTACGGTGTGCCGGCGATTTACAGTCTTGAAGATATGGCAAATTCCAAGAATTCGGAGCAGGCGTTTACAGTCCTCGACTCGCGGGCGAGCAGGGTAACGCTGGGTGAGTCGCCGCTTCAGATAACAAATATCAATCTCGGAGGGGGCACGGTGACGGTTGAGCCAAACAGTCCAAGCAATCCGAGTTATATGGTCATAAACAGCAGCAATTTTAATATCGTTATACCCATGGGAAGGGTAAAATATATTCTTGGAGACAGGATTGTAGCTTACGAGGGCGGCGGGGTATGGGCGCAATATGCAGGCGGGGGAACGGTTATGCTTTCTCCGCCTGAAATACATTATAACGGCTGGACATTAACACTTCCTGTAATTAATATCAACGGCAGTGCGTCTGTCGGGGGAAAGGGGACTGCGGTAATTTCTTTCAAGAAAGTGGCAACAATAATGCAGTATCCCAATGCCAGTAAAACGGGGCGGACAAATCCCGTAAACGGTAGCAGTATTGGAAAAGTCAATCTAAATATCACGAGTGATTATTATAAAGCATGGGCTGACTATGCGAGAACCCTCAGTTATACAAATGTTTCAGTCAATGATAAGAATAAGACTGCTATTATCGAGCTTGAAGTGATTTCCCCTATGGGGACTTTTGTTTCCATACCTGGAACGATAACTTTGAGGGATATCAATATGAGCAGCCCGACACCTTTAACTAATCTTTCTTTTAATCTTCTCTATACCAAGCCGGCGGATTGGGGCTCGCGTGAATTTGAACTTGAAGCACATAATGGAAATGCTGAACTGGAAATAGATACGGGTCATGGCAGCGGTCAGGATTATGTCATCGACGTCAAATACACAAAATCTGGTACACCTGATATAGATGAGACATGGCACGCTTTTTTATTCGATGCTAAATCTCCAAGCCCCTGGAATATTGATTTTTTAAATAAAACTCTTAATCTCACTTTCACAGGTGATTCGTGTCCTACATGGTCTCCGTCGTCATGCACAAGCAGCACAAATTTTAGTTTATACGATATAATGCAACATTACTCCTTGCTTATGGGGCCGGATATTGTATTCGAAACAGACGCAGAAAAATTTTCAACAGATTCATCCTCCTACACACTTAATTACGACCCCGGTCCCGGTGCCCTCACCTACCTGCACATCACTGAGAACAGGGCTGATGTGGCAATAAGCTGATTTAAAAAAATATTCCCGCAGGAATCAAAAAAAAATTACAGCGGCTCGGAAAACTCCGAGTCGAATTTACCGCTATTAATAGCCGCAATAGCTTCCTTGGGTTTTAAGCCCTCAAAAGTAATCCCAAGCGGGACGCATGAGCCAACAACCTCTTTGACAACATTCTTCAATGACTTTGCAAGGGTGTCGTTCTTCTTCAT
>JAPZAO010000046.1 GCA_027460615.1 Candidatus Methanoperedens sp. | reverse complement strand
TGGATTGCAGAAGACCTCGCTATTGAGCTGAAAAAAGCGGGATGCAGCGTTTCAATAATCGAACGATATCCCATGAAAAACGGAATGATAGCGGAAATGACGCCGCTTTAAAACATGGAAAGGTATAAACTCTTAAAATCAAATAATGGAAAAAGGTGGTCTGACTGAGCATCGAAGGAAATGAGAAAATAAAAACGCGTCTTACAAAATACCTGATGCGCGACGAAACAGGTATCAGGAAGTCTGTTTTGAAGTTATTTCTCACCGACAAGCCATATACTACCGAGAATGTTTTTGACCATCTCAAGAAAGAAGGGTTTGATGTCAATTACAGGGGAGTTTCAGCAATGGTGGGTCTCATGAACACGAGGCTTGGCATCTTGAGAATAGATGTGAAGGGCGACCATAATGTCTATTCGCTCAAGGATGAGTACAAGAATAGTTTGAAAACCACGATGGACAATTATTAATTTTTATATAGACTAAAAAAAAGAAATGCAGGCATCGCCTGCATTGAAGTTTAACTTCCGTATCCCAGGTATTTTGGTACAAACAGGATGACGAAGTAGATAGCCATCGTTACAAATCCCAATGGTACTCCAAGCCTTGCCCATTCCTTGCTTGTGATGCCAAGTTTTCCTGCCGAGATGATGTTCGGGATGTTTCCGGGTATCAGCATGCCGCCGGCTATTAATAATCCCATAAGCGCGGCGTTAATCTGCAGTTGGTTAAAGCTTGGCCCGATCTCTGCTGCTGTCAATGTCGCATTATCAAGGATAGCGGATACCGAGTTTATCCAATAGAGCGCCTCAGGCGGCATTTTCGTGATGTATTCAAAGATTATGGGTTTGAAGCCGTCTCCGAGGAAAACAAGCGCCATGATGAACACATATACTTTGACTGCTCTCATTATTACATCCCTCAATGTTTCCTTATAATCCTCAGCTTTCATGCCGGGGTCCTTTGGATTTACTTTCCCGAGGAAGAACATACCCACTATACCAAAAGCAATTATTCCAGGTATAATGTAGACAGCCAGTTGTTCAATTAGATAGGTGAATGTGGCATGGTACGGAGGACCTTGCAGCTTGGATATGGCTATTGTTGAAAGAGGCTCACCAAGAGGTGTGAGGGCGGCGCCAAGACCGATTGAAAAACATGATATGACCGTAAGGTCAACTTTGGATTTCCTTGTAAGCGGCAGGGCATTGACCATCTCCACAAGTATGATGGCTGCAAGAATAGCTGAAATCACGCTTGAAAACAGACCAAGGACTGCGATGAGTATGAAAGCCATGACCTTTAATGAGAGTTTTTCGGTCATTGTCCTTATCGCGCTGTGGATGGGTTTGTGCCATTTGTAAATAATCAATCCGACAACCAGTACAACCTGCACGATGCCTATGGGTAATTGAAGGCTGTTTGAGATGTAAAGGGGGGCGACTAATGCTTCTTTTACGATATCCATTCTCCAGCCGGTTTCTATAACCGCTCCGGCTGCGTCAACAAGTTTTGCAAAGCCTGATATTGTGAGTGCAAGAACTCCACAAATGAAAAGAAATACTTCAAGATTCTGTTCGATGATTTTAATTTTGAAAGGACCTATCAATACAATCAGGAATATTATGAAAAGCCCTATTGCTATTCCTAAGTCAAGCGCCATTGTTATTTTTCCTCCTAAACATATTTTATTTAAGGCCACCAAATGCCTGAATAAAACTTTTTTCATATTCCACACAGGCTCTATTATAATTTGTGGTTTTGACCGAGGGAAAGGGGCATTGTGAAAGCCATGTGCAGCTGAAAAGAGTGAGGAATTTGTTGAAATCGATACCATGAAGGATGAATTAGGCAGGCGCAAGGAGAGAAATCCAGCATGCGGGTTTATCACAGCCTGAATAATTTTTCTTATTCTTTAGGGGGTATTATTTTTACCAGAAAGCTGTTTTGAAATTATTTCTTCTTTGAAACCTTTATATTCTATATTTGTTGGGTCTCCTTGGATTGCTTTATCAATATATTCCAATGCTCCCGTAATGTTTCCTAATGTCCTCAAAGCACCTGCCAAATTCCGGTAATTTAATGGCGAAGGATCTGCATCAAGAGCCTTCTTTGCATATTGATAAGCCAAATCACCATCTCCCAAATAGCTAGCCGAAGCTGCTCCTAATAGATACAATTTCCCTATAGCTTCAGGAGTTAATTGTCCAGAGAAAAAATTTGCAGTTGCCTCCTCTTGTTTTGAGTCCTCGTATGCTAGAATTGCTTTTTGGGAATGTACTAATGCAGCACTATAATTTCCAGAGTCAAAATATGATGCAGCAATGTTATGTTCTTGAATAACTATTGAAGGAGTTCCTGAAATAATAGAACCGATTTTAGTTCTACCATCGGGAAGCTTCTCTATTCCAGATGTTTTTTCATCTAAATCCTTCAAAGCTTGAGCCAAAAGTCGGACTTGCTCCTTTGTCAATGTAATATTTTCTTCTGTTTGATTAAGTTTCCCTTCCAACACTGTAATGGCATCTTTTGTTGCAGTATCAGGAGCATTATTTAAAATGAAGGTATTTCCCGAACCTCCACCGATAATCGAATTTTGAGAAAAACCGGAGTTAATTGTATCGGTGGATTTATCGTTAGAGGGCAGTTGAAATATGCCAGTAATAAATGCCGCTATTATCAAAGCGGTTGCCCCAATTATCGCCACTTTAATTTCCGTTCTCATAAATATTTTATCTGTTAATGACTTTCTTCATATAAAGATTACTTCGTATCTTGCAAGCCCAGATTTTAAAAAATTCGATTTCGAGTGCGTACACAGTTAAGAGAAAATACACCCACGAACGGCGCCGCTTTCCAAAAAGCCCCAACCCTAAAAAATAGATATTGCCCTACCCGTGATAATACGTCGGCTCTTCCTTTTTCTTCTGCTGAGCCTGCTGGAAATTAATCACAGGAACAGGCATCGAAGGCGGAAGCCCGAGCGCTTTTGAAAGCATCAATGCAATCGGCGCAAGATTCGCAACCATCGTATTTGCAATCTCGTTCTGCACATCGCCCGGCGCATTCCCCGAATCCCATTTCTCTTTCAGGGCTTTCAAGTCTTCCTCGCTGTAATAATCGGACAAACCCTCAAACCTTATGTGACCTATATTCGGGCTCAGGTAGTTGATTGCAAAAGTATACTCCACCCGGAGCACCGATTTTTCACCAAGAGGCGTGTGCTGCACCACAATCGAGGGGTTTTTAAGATTCACGTCATAATTGATATTGATGTTCTTGTATTTCCGCACATCCTCGGTCGCGGTATATGCCTTGGATTCCACATTGGTAAGCTGGAAGTTTATTATCATGACTTATCTGCCTGATTATAGGCACTGGAGATATTAAAACCATTCCATAATTCCTAATTCACAATAAAGCGTCAATCTCCCTGAAATCCACCCGCGCGGTCGAATCAAGAGACAGCGGCGTTACAGAGATATGACCTTTTTTCATTACAGCCCTGACATCCGTCCCCTCTTCGGCATCCCTTATCAAATCGCCGTTTATCCAGTAGTACGGTCTGCCCCTCGGGTCATGGCGCTCTTCCACGCCTGTTATGAATATTTTTTTTGCAAGCCTTGTAACATCTATCTCTGTTTCCATGGTCGCATGCGTCGGTATATTGATATTGAGCAAATCCACTCCATCAGGAAGCCCTCTGCTCATAACATTCCTGGCTATCCTGTTTACGATTTTTATTCCGACCTCAAAGTCATAGATATATGCGCGGTGGTCGTCGAACTTGTCCCCCTCGTCCAGTACCTGTATGGATGCGGCAATCGCGGGAATACCATAGCTTGCAGCCTCAAGCGCAGCCCCGATGGTCCCGCTTGTAGTAACAGTGTCTGTGCTTATGTTCTCGCCTACGTTGAAACCTGAAAGCACAAGGTCAGGCGTCTCTTTCATTATAGAGAACAAGCCCAAGATGACAGAATCAGTAGGCGTTCCTGCCACTGCATAAGCCT
Source organism: Candidatus Methanoperedens sp. (assembly GCA_027460615.1). Lineage (GTDB taxonomy): Archaea > Halobacteriota > Methanosarcinia > Methanosarcinales > Methanoperedenaceae > Methanoperedens. Next base: position 1,008 of record JAPZAO010000046.1, on the reverse strand, counting down.
TGAAACCGTTTACGTTTGCCAACGATACGCGAAGGGGCTCGAATATGGATATGCCCCGTCCCACGCCGCTTTTCTGCGTGGACGGCGCAACAACTGTCACTTCTCCGAGGTCGCGAACGCTTTCATACGCCGCTTTAAGACCTGTCGAATATACCCCGTCGTCGTTGGTCAAGAGAATTCTTTTCATTGATAGCAAAATAGGCATCAGATAAAATAAATCTGTGGTTCTCGCTTAGTCATGCGATGCATCCCCAGAAATCTTTATGAATGATGGAGTTATTGTATGCAACCCAAAATGGAGAATAATTATGGGAAATATTAGACCCGGATATATCAAATCATTAGGACACCAGTTACTTGAAGAGCATAGCGATATTTTCACCACTGACTTTAACCAGAACAAAGAGTACGTTACTAAATATACCACCATAGAGGCCAAGGGAATAAGGAACCGCGTTGCGGGATATATTGTGCGCCAGTTAAGAGTAAAGGCTATCAGAAAGAGATAAAATTATGATAAACTTTGGAAAAGTTTTATCAAACGAAGGGTATGCGAAGCATACCCCAGACCGCATAAAGTGAGGTATCGCTTTATGATAGATGGTGTTCTGCCTGCCCTTATAACCCCTTTCACAAAGGATAATAAGATAGATAAACAGGGTTTTGAGCAGAATATCGGATTTTTAATTGAAAACGGCGTTTCAGGCATCGTTCCATGCGGTACGACCGGGGAATCGGCGACCCTTTCTATCAAGGAACATGAACAGGTCATTGAAATTGCGGTTGAATGTTCGACTGTTCCTGTCATAGCCGGCACGGGCTCGAATAACACGACCGAGGCAATAGAGCTTACAAAATTCGCAAAAGATGCAGGAGCAGATGCGGCTCTTTTAATAACGCCTTATTATAACAAGCCCAATGACCGCGGGATGCTTGCTCATTTCAAGAAGATTGCAAACGAGGTCGATATACCCATGATAGTGTATAACGTCCCCTCGCGGACAGGTA
>JAPZAO010000045.1 GCA_027460615.1 Candidatus Methanoperedens sp. | reverse complement strand
ACAATTGTTACAATTTGGTGCATCCACATATGGGATTGGATGGAAGAACTCCCGCAGAAGAAGCGGGCATAGTGTTAAAATTGGAGAGAAACAAGCTGTTGAATCTTATAAAAATTTTTCACAATAATGATGTAGAGTATTTATGGTCAATAAATACTGAAAATTTTAGACATATGGTTGGTCTGTATCCCCATAATTAGACAATATCGTTAGACACAAACCTATATATAGACAAACAACAAAAGGCATAAAAGTGGAAATTATGGAGGAATTCTGTGCACAAAAAAAGGGTGGTTTTATCTTGGAGCGGTGGAAAAGAGAGCGCAATGGCTCTTTATGAAATGAGTAGGAATGAACGATTTCATGGATATCGGATAGATCGTTTGGTGACCACACTAACAAAAGGTTATGATAGAATCAGCGGTCATGGAGTGAGGAGAACTCTACTTGAACGCCAAGTAGCTTCCCTTAAACGCCCGGTAGCTTCAATATCTTTGAGTCTTCATAAAGTGTATATTCCCCAAAAAGGAATTATGGACGATTACGAATCTGCAATGGAAAAAGAATATATCAAACTTAAAAACAAAGGTAATGATGTTTTAGCATTTGGAGACATTTTTTTAATAAAAGTAAAAAAAAGAAGAGTAGGCACTCTCAGGAAAATAAAAATGAAATACTTTTCTCCACTATGGCAAAGAGATTCTCATGAGCTTATCAAGACGTTTATAGATCTGGGATTTAAAGCATATGTTGTTTGCGTTGATTCTAAAGTTCTTGACAAATCCTTTGTAGGAAAATGCATCGATAATGACTTTATCAACCAGCTTCCTGCAGGGGTTGATCCCTGTGGCGAGAATGGAGAATATCATACTTTTGTTTTTGATGGGCCAATATTTAAGGAGAAAGTAAAGTGTAAACTTGGTGAAGTTGTCCATCGGGAAGGTTATTATTTTTGTGATATACTGATGGATGACCGACTCGAAAATAAAAATCTCAAGTGTGTTGGGTGAATGTTGTCTGGGAGATGAGGAAATGAATCAGATAGGAAATGCAAAGTTGGATCAAAAACAAAAGGCAAAGTTGCACACATTGGAAACAGAATTGGGGGGCCGGATTGTTACCATGGAATCGACAGCACAACCGGCTGAGCTATCGGAATCTCAGTTAAAGCGACTTCAACTAGTCGAAAATGAGGTAAATGATATCTTAATAGTATACGAGCCAAAAAGCTTTCAGATGGGAGATGTAAAGTTGGATAAAATACAAAGAGCAAAGTTGCGCACATTGGAAGCAGAATTGGGGGGCCGGATTGTTACCATAAAATCGTTGAAATCGACAATGAAATTCGCTAAGCTATCGGAATCTCAGTTAAAGCGACTTCAAGAAATCGAAAATGAGGTAAATGATATCCTAATAGTATACAAGTCATCTAACGTTAATGTCCACTGACCGCACAGGGTAAATTTATAGAGAAGGAGAGATATTAATATAGTACGTTTCAGCAAAATTCGTTACATTCCTCGGCGAACCGCATCAGCTACGCCCTCGGCGCCCGTGGCAACAATTCGGCTTTCGCTTTCTGAGGGATTTGTAGCAGCTTTCCACTTTACTATTAATAAAACAGTTTCAGCTTATCCTTAACATATCACTCGCTATTTTCGCATTCATAAGATAATCATCAACCGAAGCAAGTATCGTGCCGACCTTATCCCCCTCGAACGTAACCGTAACAGAATCCCCATCAACAAGGGTTTTCATCCCTGAAACATTATCAGGCGCCAGTGATTGAGCGATGATATTGACAAGCTCGTCTGCCTTTTCACTTTTCAAGGTCAATTTTCCTTTAATTCTCATCATGCTTTTGCCTTCAACTGCTTTTCGATAATTGTATCCGCAATATCGATGAACTTCATTGCAGTCCCTTTTGGAATTGTAGCGCCTGAAGCTATGTCATGACCCCCGCCCATGCCTCCAACTGATGCTGATGCCTCGCGCATCGCTGCAGCAAGGTCAAGCCCCGCAGCCACCAGTTTCCTTGTTCCCCGGGCAGAAATCTTAATCTTTCCCTCAACCTCGTTAAGTGTAATAAAAGGCTTATCCGGATAGAGATAACGGGTCATGGTGCCGGCGATTATTCCTGTCCCGCTTGAATCGTCAAGAAGAACGTACCTGAAATTCCGCGCAGATTTGATTTGCGCCTGCGCTTTCTTTATTGTACTGACCAGGCTTTTCTGGTGTTCGCGGGTAATCGTCCTGGCTTCATCTACTGCTGATGCATCCCTCATGCAAAGCGCAAGACCAAGACCCGCTTTCTCATCTTTCCCGCAGGCGTTCATGATATTCACAAAATCGTATATATTGGGCACAACTTCATTGTTCAGGGTGTAACAATCGCCGATTAGTGAATCGATAGCCGGGACATTGCCCTGCTTTGCAAGTTTAAGGACAATAGCCGAGGAGAGCTTTGTCGATTGTTCTTCGGGAAGTTCAGTCAAACGGCCTTTTACTCCGAGTTTATCGAGGAACTCCCTGATTTTTTCCCTGTCGCCTGTAATATCCAGATAAGGCTCAAAGCCGTATTCCAGTAATTCCTCGACCGGGTCATTGCCCATCCTGAGCCCTTTCCTGACAGTCACGACCTTTTTCTCGACAGCTTCCTCAAGGATGAATTTATTCCAGCCTTTCATTGGCTGCTTATCCCCGATTGCCCCTGCAAGCGCAAGCCCCGCAAGGTCGGTGTTCTCACCCATTTTCCGCGCCACCATGTATGCTCCGCATGCAGCGCAAAGTTCGGATGAACCATCAATGCCTGCAAGGTGCGGGTTAAAATGAACGTGGTCCAGTTTTCCCGTGGGTTTGTGATGGTCGATAACAATAGCCTTTTTTATCTTTGAAGTAAGTTCGACCTGTCCGCTTCCCATATCGCACAGGATAACAGCGCCGTCGGATGTTTTTTCGATTAATTCGATTGTTGGCTGGTCAAACTGGCTCACAATAGTGGCCTGGAAGATTATCCCGCTCCGGTACAACGCATTGCACATGATACCGGCAGCGGATACTCCGTCTGCGTCGTTATGGGAAACCAGCCTGACTGCCTTGTTTTCAAGTATAGCGTCTGCTGCCCGCTTACTTAACTCCTCAAGCTCAACAAAGCTTTCCTTACCATCATTCATCGAGATTTTATCTTGAAATCAGCATCTCAGCTTTCTGGATGGAATAACTCCATTCTGCCGGAAGCACTCCTTCACGGTGATAATATTTCTGGAGTCTCCTGATCTTTGACTCCATGTTATTAAGAGCCCGCTTGTTGTGGACGTCCTTGGGGTTCCTGTCTATGTGTTTTTTAAGATCAAGGACATTTATAATCAGGTTATGAATATCCTCGGGTACCTTGGGAGACATATTTTTTTCCTTCATGACAGCCCCGATCTTTTTCCCGGTTACAAGACCGGCATCAGGGACGCCGTAACGGTCTCTTAAAGTCATGCCTATCTCGCTTCCGCTTTTTCCCTGCGATGCGAGCTGACCGATTAAAGTTTCAATTTCTTCCTTATTTGAGTTTGACCACTTTGGGGGCTCGGTTCTGACTGGTCTTTTGGAACCTGCCTTTCCTTTTCTGCGTGTATGCATTTTTGCCATTTAATTTTCTCCGATTAACATTATTTCATTGTTTATAATAGCGAAGGCAATCCATAATGGAGATAGTATATTAAATAATTTCCTATTACCTTTTATCAGTATCATTTATCACCAAAATGATTATGCTTGCCGTAAACAATATCCATAGCAAGCCATGAATAAAAACATCAACAGGATATCCGGAAAAGTATGGAAATTCGGCGATAATATCGACACCGATGTCATTATTCCGGGTAAATATCTCCGCACCACAGATATGAACGTATTCGCATCCCATGTCATGGAGGGAATTGATCCCGGGTTCCCGAAAAAAGTAAAAACCGGCGATATAATCGTGGCAGGAAAAAACTTCGGATGCGGCTCATCCCGCGAGCAGGCGCCCCTTGCTTTGAAGCATGCAGGCATAGCATGTATAGTGGCAGAATCATTTGCCAGGATTTTTTTCAGGAATGCGATTAACGTCGGCCTGCCCATCATCGAAGCAAAAATTGACTGCAGCGAAGGAGATATCATCGAAATCGACCTCGGGAACGGAATCGTAAAACATAAAGACAAGACATTTTCAGCCACAAAACTTCCGGATTTCCTCCGTGAGATACTCGCAGACGGCGGGCTTGTTGAACACCGCAAAAAGGTGAGTTCGTGATATTCCCTCCGGATTATAAAAGCGTGGGAGTAACAAGAAGCGACCCCTGCGGGCGCCTCGGGTGCCCGATCTATTTTACCACGGAATACCTGATAGCAGACCTGCCTTCCGGCTTTTCAATCTACAGGGTAAAAAGCGAAGGCGAGGGGCTCATGAAAAAACTTATTTCACTTGTTCTGCTGGCGAAAGGGAACCAGATAAAAAAATTCGGGGAAAAACTCGATTCACATGACAGGACGCGTCTTATCGAATCTGCAATCCCGCTTGCCCGGGGGAACGTGAACACTGTTATTTTTGAAGGTATGGACAGGCATATCACTTTTGTGCAGGACCCCAGTCTCCATGAGGTTATGGAGATTGAGATTATCGATATCGCCCCGCCCGAACCGCCGTGGCTTTCTTTCGCAGTAGAGAGGCTTGTCAAAAGCGGGATACTGGGTGAGCTGAATATCAGGTTCACCACAAAACTCATAGACCTTCGCAAGTTTGAAGGGGTAAAAATAGTTTTCCCATGCCATGCTTCGGAACTTAAAGGAAAATACCTTGATACCGATACCGAAATTGAGAACGATTCCACGCTTGTGGGATGCGATATCTCAAAACAGATATTTGAACTGCGGTTCCCCAATCTAACTTATAAACATATCAATATGTGTCCCCTTAAAGCAGAGCTTTACATGCCCGCAAAACCGTTTATCACGCGATGCTGCCAGAGCAAGAAATCAGGAATGGTGAACATAAACGGCATTGACGGCGCAGT
>JAPZAO010000044.1 GCA_027460615.1 Candidatus Methanoperedens sp. | reverse complement strand
ATAATCTTCCGGGTCGATCTTGAGCGCTTTATCATAGCAGATTATTGCCTCCTCGATTTTTCCTGATTTCGCAAGAGCAAGACCTTTATTGTTCCAGGCGATGGTATTTTCGGGATCTATCAGAAGCGATTTATTGAACGAATCGATTGCATCTTCATATTTTTTCATGGAATACAACGCATTTCCGGTAACAAGGTGATCTAAAGCTTTTTTGGCTATTTCATGAACTTGCGCTGGCTTTTTCTGTTGAGCTTTCGGCGCCGGTTTTTCTATCTTAATAATTGTTCTTTCAGGGGGCGGTTCGATAAATGCCTGTTCATCGATGCTCTCAACAGGTTCGGGTTTAATTGTTTCCGGTTCAGGTTGCGGAGGCTTAGTGACAGCTTGTTCAACAGGATGATGTTTGATACTCTCAACGGGAACAGGCTCAGGCGTCCTCGCGATTGCCTCTGGTTCAGGTTGTGGAAGTTCAATAACCGGCTGTTCAACAACTTGAGGTTCTATAAATGCCTGTTCTTTGATGGTTTCAGCAGGATGTTCAGGCATCTTGATAACGGTTTCTGGCTCCGGTACAGGTTGTGAAGGTGCAATGACCTGCAGTTCAACGACTTGCGGTTCTATAAATTCCAGTTCTTTGGCACTTTCCGCAGGAGCAGGCTTCTCAACTACTGCCTCTTGCACAGGTTCAGGCTTCGGAGGCGTAATGACCGATTGCTCAATAAACGGTGGTTCGATGGCAGGAGCCGCTTTTTCCTCTTTCGGTATGGACGAGGCAATCTTCTGTAAGTCGACTGTTTCAGCGCTCTGCTTCATTTTTGCAAGAGCGAGCCCTTTATTGCTCCATATCTTCTCAACTTTCGGGTTTATTTCAAGAGCCTTATCATAAGATTCTGTAGCATGGGCAAAGCGGTTAAGTTTTACAAGGGTTAATCCCCTGTTATTCCAGACCGTCTCGTCCCGGGGATTGATTTCGATTGATTTGTCATACGCACGAAGCGCCTCTTCAAAATTACCGCTCTCATAATACACATCGCCCTTGCTGCACCATGCGGCAGCGTCAGTGGGATTTTTTTCAAGCAATTTATCATAACAGGCAATAGCCTCAGGCTGCCGCCCGAGCTGGGAAAGCGAAATGCCTTTATTATACATCACTTCTTCGTCATCAGGGTTGAGTTCAATGGCTTTATCATAACATTGTATGGCTTCTGCATATCTCCCTGTTCTTGCAAGCGCAAGCCCTTTATTATTCCAGACTTCGGTTAATTTTGGGTTTATCCCGAGGACTTTATCATAATACTTAATAGCCTCTGCATACATGCCGCTCTCGACCAGCTCATTGCCCTTATTGGCCAATACGCTCGCATCCGCGCCACCAATGTCATTAATATGCCCGCCCGCACCCGCAGTTTCACTTTCGGAAATGGGTTTCTTTTTCCTGAAAATCGTCTCAAATCCCATATCTCAATACCATTAAATATAATGAGCCAATTAATATTGCTTATCCTATTTAATGTTTATTTAAATGTAACAAAAGTTGATATGCGAAAATTGCCCACTTTATAAGGATATTTTTTTATCCCGGCAAAAATAATAGATAGAATCAAACATTGGAAAAAGCACAAGGAAATAGCAATGACAATCCAGATAGATGACCAGGGATGGGGTACGCCGGTTGGAGGTGTGGGTATCATAGTAGTGAGAAAAGAGACCGGGGAATTGCATTATGATATAGTCCCGATAGAGTATTTTGGAAAAGAAATGTTCAACAAGAAGACCTATAATGCGGGAGCGCAAAGCATAGTGGAGAAGGGTTTCCTTAAACTGAAAGTCCGGCATGACGAGGATATCGAGATATGCTCGGGCTGTATCCACGATAAGACAATCGAGTGGCTGAAAAATGAGGGCTATAAATTCACAGTTATGAAAATTGACGGTATTGCCCAGCAGAAAGGGGAATCGATGTTCATCGAATATCTTCGCACGCTTGGCATCCCGAATCCACCCGCCATCGTTGAGGAGACAGTGGATGAATACAAAGCGCAATTTTTCTATATCATGGACTGGGTAAGAGAAGACCCGGAGGGGAGGAAGTATCTATGCAAAACCGGGTGGAAGTATTTCAAGAAATTCTATAAAGATACGAATAAAGATTAAGAGTATTATGGTCAAAAATTGTATCCATGTGGCTTCCCTGAACAAAAATAAAGCAAACGCGGTTTGCGAGGTCTTTCCCTCTTATCTGGTGAAGGGGATTGCATGCAGGTCTGGCGTCAGGGAACAGCCTATTTCTCTTGAGGAGATAATCGAAGGCGCGATATACAGGGCAAAATCGGTTTTTGGTGATTGCGAATATTCTGTTGGAATTGAAGACGGGATAGCTCCTGTGCCGCAAACACAAAGCGGCTATATGAATTTTTGCTGCTGCGCCGTCTATGATGGAGAGCGGGTTTTTCTTGGTCTTGGGCCAGCTTTTGAGTACCCGCCCCAATGCACCAAAAGGGTAATCGAAGAGGGGATAACGATATCGGAGGCATTTTTACCTGTTTCAAATAAGCCCGAAATCGGGTATGAGGAAGGCATTATCGGCTGGCTTACACGTGGAAAAATGAGCAGGAAGGATTATACAAAAATTGCAGTTGAGATGGCAAGGATACAGATGGATAACGCCGGGTTGTATGAGCTTTGAACTCTATCAAACCGAGGCTCGCTTCGTCCCTGACAAAACAGCAAGCTGCTCGAACATAAATCTTTCCTGACCCTTTTCCCCAACTATATAATTCAGCGACTTCATCTTCGATTTCACCTCTTCTATTCCGGTCAGTGACGACACCACCATCAGAATTCTTCCGTTTTCGACAAGGTGAGGCAGCGCATCTTCAAGAAACCTGAATATTATTTCCCTGCCGTCATGTCCCCCGGTCAGGGCAACGTCAATCCAGTCCTTTTTTGTTCCTTCATGCCGTGGAAGATACGGCGGGTTAAATATTATAATATCGAATTTCCCCTTAACACAGCTTAACAAATCCCCCCTGATGACCTCCACGCCATTTTCTTTGGTGCATGCCGCTGCGTGTGGGTTGATATCGATACCTGTAATTTTTGCTGTTGTATTGGCTTTTATGACAGCAGAAATTATCCCGCTCCCGCAGCCTACTTCTAAAATCCTCTCCGAGCCTTTTATCTCTGATAATGCAGCCTCTGCAAGCAGGAAAGAGTCTTCTGAGGGTTCATAGACCGAATCTGTATATTTTATGACAGTATTTTTATAATGAAGGTTCATCTGGGGATTCTGACATTGGCTGTTAAACTGATAACAATATCCATGTAATTTAAATATAACGGATGATAATGATAAATATAAAAACGTTTAAGTACATTGATGTGAATTAGGGCTTAAAGCCAGTTCTGCAATATCGGAAAATTATAATATCATGAGAAATAGTCAGGGTAGGAAAGCATGCCGTGTAAATCTAATCATCGGAGATATTAAATGATAGTCAAAAAAGGAAGTTTTGTAATTGAAGGATTGGAAAACGTCCAGATAAATATAGGCAAAATCGGTGAGGGGCAGGAAGAAAAGATAGAAGGGCCTACGCCCCGTCCCGAGATAATCAGTCTTCGGAACTGGGATTATCGCATCCTTGACAGGTATGCTCCAGTATATACACCCACAAGCGATTTGTGCGATTACTGCACATACGGGAAATGCGATCTGACAGGCAACAAGGAAGGGGCGTGCGGGATTGACCTTGAAGGGCAATCAGCAAGACAGGCGCTCATGACAAGTATAATGGGAGCGGCATGCCACACTGCCTAACCACGCTAGGCTGAGCGAATACACCAAAAGCCTAGTGAACGAGCTGGCGAAGAGGCACGTCATAAATGATATTCACGTGGTGGCCGACATGGTTGACGGCTCAAAGAACAGAGCTCAGGAAGGCCCTAACATTGAGGTTCTGAGGATTTGGAAGCCGGATGACCCATTTTCCATCCTTGGCATTCTGCCTAAAATCTTAAGACTGAAACCTGACGTTGTACACTTTAACGTTCACTTTCAGAGCTTTGGAAAAAACAGATTGTCCAACTTCTTGGGCTTGTCATTAATCTTCCTCTGCAGGCTTCTAAATTTGGTAACACAAATGTCACCCTTGGCGTCTTCGATGGCGAAAAGTTGAGGCACACCTGGAGATTGGAAACTGATGTCCACCGAATGCCCGACGAGTATGCCGCGACCATGCTCAACCTCATGGCATTCCAAAAGATTAAGACCACCGACATAAAAGAGATTGCTCTTTGCAGCACTGTCGCGCCAATGATCGCCATTTTCACAGAACTACTACAGAATTATCTCAATATTTCGCCGTTGATTGTCGGACCGGGCGTGAAAACGGGAATTCGTATCCGTATGGACAACCCTCGTGAGGTAGGTGCTGACCGTATAGTTAATACAGTCGCTGGTTACAAACTATATGGAGGTCCCACTATCGTAGTTGATATCGGAACCGCCACCACCTTCGATACAATTTCAAAAGAGGGCGATTATATTGGCGGTGCTATTGCGCCGGGCCTTGGCATCGCTTCTGAAGCGTTATTTTCACGGACGGCTGCTTTACCTCGTATTCCACTTACCCACCCCCTAAAAGCTATCGGGACTAACACCGTTGCAGCAATGCAATCGGGGGTCATGTTCGGGTATGCAGGTCTGGTAGAAGGCGTCGTATCACGCATTGAGAAAGAACTTGGTGAGAAAGCCACGGTAATTGGGACTGGCGGTTATGGCGCTATAGTCGCCCGTGAAACCAGTGTAATCAATATAGTTAATCCAGACATTACCTTAATTGGACTGCGAATGATTTACCAGATGAACCAGGGTTAGGGAGGATAAAATGTTGAAGAATAAGACTGTGGTGCTGGGAGTTACGGGTGGCATTGCTGCGTATAAAGCTGCTGACCTGGCAAGCAATCTCTTCCAGGCTGGTGCCGTTGTTAAAGTTGTAATGACAAAATCAGCGACTGAATTTATCCAACCGATGACCTTTGAAGCCCTTACCGGTAATCCAGTTGTTGTAGAAATGTTCGGACTAAATGCTTCCCATGGTATTACCCATATTAAACTTGCAGATTCTGCAGATATAGTCGTCATCGCACCCGCTACGGCTAACATTATCGCTAAAATTGC
>JAPZAO010000043.1 GCA_027460615.1 Candidatus Methanoperedens sp. | reverse complement strand
GTCCCGATCGGTATTATCCCAAAATGGATATACATGGCGGGTCCCACATCCGGAATTGATCTGACTTACATACTGTCAAACAAAGTTTTATTCCTCTATAACGCCGGCATTCTGGCACTGTTGAGTACAATAATTATCTATCTGATGGTTGTTTACGTAGAAAGTACAAGGATTGAGATACCACTTGCCCATGCGGCTGTAAGAGGCGCACGAGGGCGGTTCCCGGTAAAACTCATATATGCAAGCGTTTTGCCTATGATCCTTGTTAGAGCTTTACAGGCAAATATCCAGATGGTGGGTCTTATTCTTTCAAGCAGGGGTATTACTTCATTAGGTGAATTCAAACAGGCTACGCCTGTGAGTGGTCTCATGTATTATCTCTCGCCCATTAACGGGCCGAGTGACTGGATACCATCTCTTGTCGGGCCGAAGTTTACGAGTCTTGGCGTTGCAGAGCCTGCAATCTGGAAAATAATCCTTCATGTTTTCACTGATGCATCCATGCTCGTAATTGGCGGTATTATATTTGCTCTCTTCTGGATTGAAACAACAGGTATGGGTGCAAAGAATGTGGCTGAAAAGATCCAAAGATCGGGGATGCAGATACCGGGCTACCGCAGAAGCAGTGGAACGCTTGAACGTGTGATGCAGCGCTATATCCCCAAAGTAACAGTAATAGGTGGTGCGTTCATAGGATTGCTCACGCTCATAGCCAGCCTTCTCGGGACCTTGGGAGGCGCAGGCGGAACAGGTTTATTGCTCACAGTCAGCATCATGTACAGGCTGTATGAGGACATCGCAAGCCAGCAGATGATGGAGATGCACCCGATGATGAGAAGCTTCTTCGGGAAGGAATGAAATTAGAAAATAATAATCAATTCTAATTTCATTCTTTTTAATTTTACACGAACAGTGTTCTCAATTCCCACAATATCTTGGGATTTCTTTTGAATAAAATAGGCAACAAAGTTGGTAAAGCCATCTTGCTCGTATCTATCCCTTTGAGCGAATGGGCAAGCTGGTTTAATTGTTCATCAGTGAGTTTGAGGAGCATATTCTTTACGACAAGAGATTTGCTGAGTTCTTTCCCGATTGTTGCGCGCCATTTATCTTCATATTCTTTTAAAGTCTTAACAGAATAATCCCCTTTCTCTTTTGCCTTGATACAAACTTCCCCCGCCATCTTACCCGCATCCATTCCATTTATGATGCCCCCTCCTGTTAAGGGATCTGATTGCCTTGCGGCATCGCCTACAAGCATCAGCCCGTCAGTTACAGTCTGTTTTATCGGCCCGCTGACCGGGACTCCGCCAACCACCATTTCCAGGATTTTAGCATGTGGCATATAGTTTTTCAAGAAATTCTCAAGGAGTGTAATAGCTCGGACATTCCCGGATTTGCTTCCAAGGAGCCCCAATCCGACATTCGCTGTGTTTTTGCCTTTGGGAAATACCCATACATACCCTCCGGGCGTATATTTTTCACCCAGATAAAACATACTGTATTCACCTGCGTCGATATTTGAAACCAGGAACTGCGCGCAGGTATCGATATCTCCGGGCTTTAATGACGTGTCTATTCCACCCCATCTTCCGACTTTCGATTCCACGCCGTCAGCGCCTATTACGATATCAGCTTTAATCTCATGGGTTTCACCCATATACATGGCATTTATCCCTGTAACTTTGCCGTTATTCCGCAATAATCCGGTCGCCCGCGTCTTTACCATCACCTCAGCCCCGGCCATTGCAGCCTGCTGGGCAAGCGCCCGGTCAAAAACTTTTCTTTCAAGAGTGTAACCCGCCTTTCCGCTTGATGCTTCTTCTGACATTTTGATTTCGGTCCCGTCAGGAGCGAGTATCTTGGAACCTTTTACTTCTGCCGCTATCCATCGCGGGTCAGGTTCTATATGTTTTTTCAAATCCTCTTTTCCTACACCTTCCGCGCATCTCACAGGATCCCCTATCTCCTGCCTCTTTTCAATTAGAAGGACATCAAGCCCGCCCGATGCGGCGGTTTTTGCGGTAATTGAACCTGCCGGGCCTGCTCCCACAACGATTACATCGTACCGATTTTTCATTTCACAACCACCAGTGCGCCCACTGGGCAAATTTTCGCGCACACACCGCAACCGGTGCACGTATTATCCACCTCTATCCAGGTTTCCACCAGTTCAAGCGCTCCGACCGGGCACACGCCCACGCATGCCCCGCAGTATCCGCATTTATAACGATTTACATTTACAGTCATAGGCTCGTCTGCTAACGCAGTTGACACATATAAATTTTATTAAACAGCAATCTTCAGAAAAGTGTTAAATCACAGCTTTTGGCTGTTATATTTTTTCAATATTTTTCGAATCGGTTTCAACCATCTCAAAAAGTAAGGGTTTCTGGACTATCTTGAAATTATTAAATTCAATATACATTGTTTCAATTCTATCGCCCGGGATACCGGCTTTGAGCAGTTTTACTCTTTCTATAGATGTTTCTAACATAACCCTCTCCCGTTTTTGATTGATTTTCTATATAACGAGAGATTATATAAATATTGTGGTTTAATAGTACGCAATTTAAATACTATGATGTCACAAATAAAAAGAGATGTGGAGGGATATTCCTGAGTAATAATATACTATTCAAAGATGCGAAAATCACGAAGCCGGAAGACAACCAGCCTGAGCAGATAAAGAGAATTTTTCCGTACATTTCGCCTGTCAAAAAAGGTGATATTGTAGCAATAAAGATACATCCGGGGGAATATGGGAACACGACTCATATAAGACCTGTAATTGCAAGAACTGTTGTTGACCTTGTACTGGAGGCTGGAGGCATACCGTTTGTGACCGACACCACCACATTATACAAAGGGATGAAACTGAACGCGCCTGACCTTATAAAAGGCGCTTCGATGAACGGCTTTACACATGCGAGTATGAACGCCCCTTTTATTGTGGCTGACGGTTTAAGGGGGAGCGACGGCAAAGAGATAGAGATTAATGGGGAAGCGCTTGGCAGCATTACTGTTGCCTCTGCAATTGCGGAAGCAGATTCGATGATTGTCATCTCCCATGGAAAAGGTCATCCCGCTTCAGGATTCGGCGGCGCGGTAAAGCACCTGGGCATGGGATGTCTTGACAGGGCAGGAAAGATAAAAGTGCATGAAGTGGGCAAGCCCTCTATCGACCCTGAAAAATGTATACAGTGCGGGGATTGCGTGGAAGTATGCCCGTGGGGTGCTATAACACCCCCTGAAATCGACCATACAAAATGCTGCGGTGAGCTTTCCTGCGCTGATGCATGCCAGCAGGAAGCGATAATTCCGCCACCGGACGCAACGGATAAAATGCAAAAGAGGCTGGGTGAAGCCGCTCTTGGCCCGATAAAAGCGCTGAATGGGCGGATTGGATATATCAACTGGGTCTACGACCTCACACCGGGCTGCGATTGCTTCAATTTTTCGGGGGAGCGCTTTGTTGAAGACATAGGAATCCTGGCCGGGCGCGACCCGGTTGCAATTGATTCTGCAACGATCGATTTAATTAACGGGAAAATGAAACCTGATGGGAAATCGATATATCATGTATGGGGCGTGAACCCGTGGGTACATATCGAAGCTGCCGAAAAAATTGGATGCGGGAGGAAGGAGTATAAGCTTGTGAGTTAAGAAACGGGAACAACAATTCAGCAATAGATACATAAAGTTAATAAACGAAAGAATCCAAGTATAGATTAGAGACAGAGGAATCAGCCGTTCTTAAACTTGTTAGTGATTTATTCTCAATTAGAGATTCAATAACTGAACCAAATCAAAAAGATGCGAGGTAAAACCATGTCAAAACTTAAAAAGCGGGAACTTGAAAGAAAAGGCGAAAAAAAGCGAAAGATTCAGGAGAACAAATTGATGGATGAGCATCTTGTGGATTTAACGAAAACAAAAGGGGAGCTGGAGGAACTGCCTGAGGAAATATAAGTGAAGGTAAAAGTAAAAATTCTTTCCGGGGGTGTCAAAGAGCAAGTCCTGGAACTTTCATCGGATTCAACGTATGAAGGGATGCTAAAATCCCTGAACATAAATCCAGAAATAGTCCTTGTATTCCGGAAAGGGACTCCTGTACCGCTTGACGAAACGGTGACTCCAGACAGTGTGGAAATCCTGAGGGTCGTGACAGGAGGCTAATCCTGACAACAATGCAGTTAACGGACGCATACGGAAGGACGATAAGAAGCCTCAGGATATCGCTGACGAATCGCTGCAACCTGAAATGCCTGTATTGCCATCATGAAGGTGAAACGCGGGAAATAAATAATGAGATGACCTGCAGGACTGTTGGAAATATAGTCAGGGCTTCCCAGGCTTTCGGGGTGGACAGGGTGAAATTCTCTGGCGGGGAACCTTTACTCAGGAATGATTTTGAGGATATCATCAAATCACTTCCAAAGCTCAGGGATGTCTCGGCTACAACCAATGGGACTTTTCTGGCGCAAAGGGCGAAAAGCCTTGCAGATAGCGGGCTTGACCGCATCAATATTAGTCTCCCTTCACTTTTGCCTGAACAATACAGGAAAGTCACAGGAGGAGATATTGGTAAAGTCCTTGATGGGATTGCTGCTGCCGTCGATTGGGGAATGACGCCAGTTAAACTGAATATGGTGCTACTCAAAGGGATAAATGATACAGAAATCCTGAAAATGATGGATTTTACCAGGAAATTCGAAGGTAAGGTTATTCTCCAATTGATAGAATTAATGGATTTCCAGGGGACTGCGAAATATCAGGTTGATATAAATGAGATTGAAAAATTCCTTGAATCCAGAGCCTCAAAAATAGAAGAAAGGGTAATGCACAGGAGAAAGAAATACCACATCGGGGGAGTGGAAGTGGAGCTTGTCAGGCCAATTGATAATTCGCATTTCTGTGCCAATTGCAACAGGCTTCGCGTCACTTCAGACGGAAGATTGAAACCATGTCTTTTCAGGAACGACAACCTTGTGGATGTGAATAATAAAGAGCCGCAAGAAATCATGGAATTAATGAAGCTTGTAATGGATAAAAGGGAACCATTCTACAAGGGTTGATTCGAACGCATATTTAAATTATAATGCGGCGGTTCTTTGTGGATTTTATTGATAAAACCGAACTCAAAGATATCATTTTCAGAAAGCAGTCTTGAGATGTATTTCAGCCTGTGGAGCACGGGCACAAAAGCCATTGTCGATTGAACGAACTCGCTTGACAGGGAAGCGCAATATTTCGGGGAGACCATGTAAGCGCTC
>JAPZAO010000042.1 GCA_027460615.1 Candidatus Methanoperedens sp. | reverse complement strand
GGACAATTGTTACAATTTGGTGCATCCACATATGGGATTGGATGGAAGAACTCCCGCAGAAGAAGCGGGCATAGTGTTAAAATTGGAGAGAAACAAGCTGTTGAATCTTATAAAAATTTTTCACAATAATGATGTAGAGTATTTATGGTCAATAAATACTGAAAATTTTAGACATATGGTTGGTCTGTATCCCCATAATTAGACAATATCTTCTTGAAGAATTTGATAAACAATTTTCCAAAATCACAAAATTAAAAGAGCTAAAGGAGGAAGAAGAATACTACAAGGAAATAATTCAATATTATTCTCTTGTTAATATTATCTCGTCAGAACATGATTTTATGTGGGAACGTGAATGGCGATATCCAGGAGATTTGGAATTTAAATATAAGGAGATTGTCGCAATAATCGCAGAAGATCCTGACTCTTTTTTGAAAAAATGTAGCAACGAAATCGATAGCGAAAAAATGAAGTATATAAATAAAATTCCAATAATCTCACCCAATTGGAATTATGAAGAAGTAATAGAAAAAATGTCCTGTACTATATGGAACAATATTGAATCTATTTGAAATAACATTCAGAGTCTCGATACTCCTTCTAAATTCTTCGCGATATGCGTTTGTAATTTCCTCTCATCACAAACAACGCAAAACCTATTAACCCATAAAGCATAGGAAAACGGCGAGGCACGACAATGAAAGAAATACTTGAAATACTGGAAAGCAATCCCAGAATAGCGCTTAAAGAAATTGCAGCCATGACTGGAACCAAAGAAGCAGCCGTCGCCTCAAAAATCAAAGAGATGGAAAAAAAGGGGATAATACGGAAATATAAGACAGTCATTGATTGGGAGAAGGCCGGCGAAGAATATGTTTATGCAATCATTGAATTAAAGGTCGCCCTGCGCTCAAGGACGGGCTACGATGCCATCGCAGAGCGGATTGCCAAGTTCCCGGAAGTAAGGTCAGTCCGCCTCATTTCAGGAGACCACGACCTCTCTCTTACAGTGCGCGGAAAGTCCATGAAAGACGTAGCTTTTTTCGTGGCTGAAAAAATAGCCACACTTGAACAGGTGCAGGGAACGGTAACGCATTTTGTACTGCGCACATACAAGGAGGATGGAGATGTCTTATTCGAGAAAGAACGTTCAGAACGCCTTGCTGTATCCCCGTGAAGTCATGCCTGGGAAATTCGTATCTGAAAAGGTAAGGGAAATTCCCCCCTCCGGTATTAGAAAATTCTTTGACCTCGTCCTTGAAATGGACGATGTAATCTCACTTGGCGTGGGAGAGCCGGATTTTGTCACTCCGTGGCATATCAGGGAAGCATGCATCTACTCGCTTGAAAAAGGGTTCACATCCTACACATCAAACCTCGGCCTTTTGGAATTGAGGGAATTGATTTCAAAATCCTATATAAAGGATTACAATATTGATTATAACCCGAAAAATGAGATTCTTGTTACAACAGGGGTAAGCGAAGCCGCAGACCTTGCGTTCAGGGCTGTAACAAACCCTGGCGATGAAGTAATAATCCCCGAGCCCTGCTACGTTTCATATAAACCCAGTGTTTCACTTGCAGGCGGTGTACCGGTCCCTGTTCCAACATACAGTGATGATGAGTTCAGGGTCACGGCAGACCAGATTGAGAAAAGCATCACACAAAAAACCAAGGCGCTTGTGTTAAGTTACCCGAACAATCCCACTGGCGCTGTTATGGGAAAGAAAGACCTTGAAGAGATAGCCGATGTAGTAAATGAAAATGACATCGCCGTGATCTCAGACGAGGTGTATGCCAGATTGACCTACGATGGCGCACATACCAGTTTTTCCTCACTCCCGGGGATGAAAGAGAGAAGCATTATCCTGAACGGGTTTTCAAAATCGCATGCCATGACAGGTTTGCGCCTGGGTTATGCTGCGGGAAGCGAGGAACTCATCGCAGCCATGACGAAAATCCACCAGTATGCAATGCTCTGCGCTCCGATTACTGCACAGATGGGGGCGATAGAGGCTCTCAAGAACGGCGACGGTGAGATGCAAAAAATGATCAGGGAATACAACCGGAGGCGCCGCCTGATTGTCGGGGGATTGAATAAACTCGGGCTTGAGACATTTGAGCCCAAAGGGGCATTCTACGCTTTCCCCTCAATAAAAAGCACGGGATTGACCTCGGAAGAGTTCGCGGGCAGGCTTTTGAAAGAAGAGAAAGTGGCCGTCGTCCCCGGCAACGTGTTCGGGGACTGCGGCGAAGGGTATCTGCGGTGCTCCTATGCAACATCGTATGAGGAACTTGTAAAGGCGCTTGCGAGGATTGAGGCATTTTTAGAGAAGCTTTAGGTTTTTCAGTGCATGGGAATTTATAAACCACTAATTAACCACGGAGGGCACAGAGGATTTGTTATTTTTTCTCTGTGTCCTCTGCGTTCTCTGTGGTTTTTCAATAACCTGCCATGCGAAAGCATGCGCAGCGAATCATCGTTATTGATCAGATTTGAGCTTTCCAAGGTCGTTCGGGTGAGCGAGTAGCTCGTTGAAATAGACCTCTTTACCAGTTCTCGTCATATACAGGCGAACCCAGAATACTGTGGTTAGCGGAGCGACAACGAAAACGCTTATGAATACATTGACCAGCGGCCAGATGAAATTCATAACAGGAGAGAATCTCATTAATTCCCCGATAATTGTGATAGCGACAATAATTATACCCAGAATAATCCACAGGACGAACACATCGGACTTATTTTTCTTAAAAAAATTAAAACCTGTGGTTATGCCCTCTATGGGTTCGAGATTATCCACCACCAGGGAATACCTGAAAACAGCAAGTACAAGACCTAAAATAAGAAGATATAATACCCACAAAAAAATCCCTGCAATCAACAAAAGCGGCGCGCCGTTTTTTTCAGGGGATAAGAGTTGATTGATATCAAATTTCAAAGCGCCAGGCACCATGAACACTATACCCGCAAGGGCAAGCAGCCCGACAAGGGCATCGGCCAGGAAGAGGTTCACAACGTTCTTTTTCCCTGCTTCTACCATCGCGGTAAGCCCGGTTTTTCCTGTTTCCGTTGCCTGTCGCGCCATCCCGATAGCACCTGCATTAAAGAACGACTCGATGGCCAGGGAAATTAAAAAAAACGTGATGAACAGAATAATAATTTGAGTAAGATGTGTTATTACCAGAGGGATAATAATCAACAGGACTTCCTGTGGGGTAGTGGCATTTTCAAGGGTGGATAATGACGGGCCGAAAATATTTAAAAACCCAAAACCAAGTATAATGAATGCAAGCAGGCTGGTTATTATTACATTCAGGGCAAAAGGAACGCCCAGGTTGAGGTTCTTTGTATACGTTTCAAATCCGTTGCTTATGATTTTTCCGATATCTTCCACCATTGGTTACCTTTCCTCGGCTATCTAATGGTTTGATTATTTATTAATGTATTCATCTATTTCAGAAATATTATCGCCAGAAGCATCAACACAATCGCCAAAATCATCATGAGCAGCGCATATCTTTTATCGGTGCCAAAAACAAGAGGTACAGGACCAATAAATATCACGCCTCCGCCTTTTATTTTCTTCTCTTTGCCTGCCTCTTCGGGTCTTTCCTCTTTTGCACCTTCCTTTTCATGCCCCATCATGCCAGAAGCAGCCAGAAGAAATCCCATGATTATCAGGAAGCTTCCGGCGATTATCAGGAAAGTCCAATCAGGCATTTCTCCTCCCGAGCATGAAAAAGGCAAGCATCAGTAATAGACCAATGACCATCGCCATCAATGTAATGCCGGGCGATGAACCGAATGCAATGGGTATAGGGCCAATCATGACAAGTCCTGCAAAGTTTGCGTTCCGGGCTGATAGAATGAATCCTAAAAAAACCAGAGCAAAACCTGCCAATATTAGGGCAAATCCAATTTTGATTATATCTGTCATAGGCTTTTTGTTTTAGTAATATCGCCTTCGATGTCCTCTATTTCATGCAAAAAAGTTTCGCAAATCTCCTGTGCGATTGGTTTCCAGTCCAATCCGAAATCCAGAAGGGCAGCAGTCTTGACATCGCAGGGCGTCCCTTTTGTAGTGATATTTATCCCGCAGTGAATCTTCTCGCTTGCGACTCCTGCACTGGCAATGCTCACAGTGAGTTTCCTGTCATCGATAAAAAGGTCGTCGCCGTTCCTGGTCGTTTTCACCCCGTGCTTCTCAAGCACGTCCTTAATGCAGATAATGAGTAGGCGCTGCATGTAGTAGGAGAGGCGCATGCTCGCAGGGGAATCGAACCTTTCCACAATAATATGGAGCAAATCATCGCCCTTTATGGTTTTCCCGGCTTTTTCGTCCTCGAGGTCTTTCATATTCTCAAATGTCACGTTCATGGGGCCATGGAAGCACACTATGGAATCGCCTTTTATTCCCATGCTGTACGCCCACAGCGGCGCTATCTGGGAGCCGTCGTATTTTATCGGGTCTTGGAGGATTTTGAATCTCATTTTCCTCTTGGAATACTACTCAAGCGCGGCCTTCACGAATGCCAGGAACGGCGGTGAAGGCTTTCCAGGGCGTGACCTGAATTCAGGGTGGAACTGCGAACTGAAAAAGAATTTATGCCCGGGTATTTCAGCTATCTCCATCCTGTGGTCGTTGCGGCCCGTGAATTTCATTCCTTTTGCTTCAATCTGCGGGATGTATTTCGGGTTCACCTCATACCTGTGCCTGTGACGTTCGACTAGGATTGTACTTCCGTATAATTTGCTTGCCAGTGACCCTTCCTTCAATATCGCCTCGCAGTTCCCAAGACGCATTGTTCCGCCTTTATTCCTGACATTTTCCTGCTCCGGAAGTATGTCGATAACAGGATGCTCGGTCTGGGCAAGCTCGGAGCTATTCGCATCCGTAAGTCCAACCACATTCCTGGCAAATTCTATGACCGCAAGCTGCAGTCCGAGGCACAATCCAAGGTATGGGATATTATGTTCCCGTGCATATCTTATAGCAAGTATCTTGCCTTCTGTCCCGCGAACTCCAAAACCACCCGGGACCAGAATACCATTGTATTTCTTAAGCATTTCAATAGAGGCAGGTTTTCTCTCAAACTCTTCAGCATCAATCCAGTCTATATTGACCTGGCATCTGCACTCAATCCCGGCATGTTTTAGCGCTTCTCTTATACTGATGTAGGAATCCCCGAGATGGGCGTATTTTCCAACAACCGCTATGCGTATTTCCCTGTCGATGGAAGCCATCTTTTCCATCAGTATATCCCATTCATGGGATA
>JAPZAO010000041.1 GCA_027460615.1 Candidatus Methanoperedens sp. | reverse complement strand
GGGTTATACCAGATTTCATGGCTGCCCTTTGCATATCTGTCAAAAACGAATCCACACTTCTTAAGCTTCTTAATGACATCTGATGCTGTAATTGATGGGAGTCTTGTCATGCAGTAACACTAACAGGAACAGATGTGGTAATCTTGAAACTCTTTTTTTCCTTGATGTCAAATGGAAGCTTGTCCCCATGTTCTATGTAAGACTCAATCAATTTTTTAGCAACATCCTGAGCAATCTCAATAGTCTCTGCGATTGTTCTCCCCTGTGCGATTAATCCCTGCAAAGTGTCGCTTGTTGCAAGGTATCCCCCTTCAGCAAGCTTTTCAATTTTAATATTTATCATGGCTTCCGTCATTAAAATGCCCTCTACCTGAAATCATTATTCGATGCTATAATAAGCTATTCATATAATATAACAATTCCTAAGGGCATACGCCGAAGCATCAAATCTGCATTAATCGGCGTTCATCTGCGGTTTTATTTTTTGGGGAAGCGCCGAAAATTAATCGTACTGAATTTATAAAAATCACGGCGCTTCATGGATTCTAGCCACCTCAATTCCTGCTGATGCCTCGCCCCCTCACGCAAGCACACGGTTCCGAGCGCGAATGGGGCTCTCTAATTACTTTCACCGCGCTTATCGAATAATTATATACTTAAAGCCTATCATAATGTCAGAGTTATCCATGGACATAAAGCTAATAAAACAAAGCATCATAGCTGATAATTATGAAATGTCCCAGCATGCTCTTGAGAGGGCTTTGGAGCGCGATATATGGAAGGAAGATATTGAGCATGCAATAATTCATGGCGAGATCATTGAAGAATACGAAGATGATAGACCATACCCTTCGTGTCTAATATACGGAAAAGATAAGAAACGTACACCGATTCATGTAGTTTGTGCCTTTTCACCAATTATCAGGATAATAACTATTTATAGTCCCCAAGAAAATAAATGGATTGACTACAAAAGGAGAAAATAATGGAAGAGAAATGTCAGTTCTGCGGCGGCGCCTTAAAGAAACAAACAGTGAACCTTGACCTCTGGAAAAAGGAAAAGCTGTATGTTATCAAGAATGTACCGGCGAAAGTATGTGAACAGTGTGGTGAAAAGTATTTTTCTTCAAAAATTTACGGTATAATCGACAAGCTCCTAAAAGAGAAATCAAAACCAGACGATACTATGGTTGTACCCGTTTTGTCTTTAAAGAAGTTTGTAGAAGAAGCCGGAGCTATTAGTTAGATTAATTCAGTTTTTTAGCTTTACGGTCTTTGAATATATAAAAGTCAGGCGCTTCATGAATTCCAGTCCACTCAATTCCTGCTAATGCCTCGCCCCCTCCTCTCACACAAACACACGGCGCCGCAAAACGAGCGCGGCGCCTCGGATGGAAATGGCTACAAACGTAAGAGATGATTATATTTAGATAAAAAACATACAATAGCTACCATGAGAACATTCCTTGTATCCATCCAGAAGGAAGACAAGTTCTTTGTTGCAAGATGCCCTGAACTTGGCGTAACCTCACAGGGAGAAACCCTTGAAGAAGCGCAGGTAAACATCAAGGAGGCCATCGAACTCTATATAGAAAGTTTCGGTGAAGACCTGCCTCGCGAAACCTCCAAACCTTTCTGGACAACAGTTGAAGTGGCCTATGCCTAAACTGCCTATTGTCTCTGGTAAAGAAAGGAGATTTTCAAAAATTAGACTGAATACTATTTCTGATGGGAAATTATTTCCGTTTCCTTCCAAAAGATTTAAATTAAAATAAGCTTTAACTGATATTCGCGGGCGATGATGTATGGGAAAAATATGAAGAAGAAAACAATATTATTCTTAATAGTTTCATTTACATTGATTCTTACACTTTCGGGATGCATAGATAATAAATCAGTGCCAACAAAAAATCCCTCTGAAAAATTAAATATCAGCAACGTTACAACTTCATGGAATCTCTCATTTTTATTTGGCACGAAAGAAGAAGCATCTTCCAGGCTTGAAGAATTAAAGAATCGTACAATTTACATCAATGAAACATATCGCCTGAAATTCGATAATCTCACTGGACCTGTTTTATTAAGCTATCTGGAAGACGAAAAAGAATTTTTGAAATCTTTGGAGAACCTGTGGGCATTCGGTTATGCCCAGAACAGTTTGAATGTCAATGACAAATTCTATGAGACCTTTCTCTCAAATATCCAGGACCTGGCCACAGAACACGAGAAGGCCACTTCCTTTGCCGCAATAAAACTCACATCGGTCTCAAAAGATGATTGGGATAAAATATTTGCGCAAGAGCCGGGTCTTGAAAAATATAGACCCTATCTTGAATCGGAATATATTCGATTTTTATATCATCGGCCTCAAAATGAATCACATGCTGCATTTCTGGCAAATATTTCAAATCAACGAATGAAACTTGAGACCATTGCATTAAAAGAGATCACTAACAATGTTACAGTTGCCGGGAACATAACTCTTGAGAATGGTGAAGAATATGCGATCAATTCACAGTCGTACTACACCCTTCTTTCAACCGACAAGAACAGGAATAATAGGAAAAAGGGCTATGACAGGAGATTCTATCATTTGATCAATGAATCCGACAGAATGGCAAAACTGTATTCCCAGAAGGCAAAACTGGATGACCTCTATGCAAGAGAGCTCAATTATTCAGATTATTATGAAGAAAAGATGTTTGATTCGTATCTTACAAAAGAACAGATACAAGATATGAACTTAGTTTTCAAGGAACGGAAAAATGTATTTGATCCCTATTTCAAATTCCGCCAGGATAAACTTGAACTCCAGCAACTCAGACCATATGACCTATTTATGCAATTAATGAATGAACCCGATAAAAAATACAATTACACGGATTCATTAATAGAGATACAGCAATCATATTCAAAAATGGATCCGGTATTCAATGAAATTTTTATAAAAACTGTAACCGGGAATTACATGGATGTTTATCCGGCCCCTGGAAATGGGAAACAGCCGGGCGGTTATGCAATTTCCCTTTGTGCTTTAAAATCACCTTCCATTATTTTTATGAATTATGATGGATTGATCGATGACAAGAAAACCATCACTCATGAATTAGGCCACGATATCAATTTTTATCTGATGGGGAATACGGTTGATTATTATTATTGCGGAGGTCCCGAGTATGAAATGGAAATCCCATCAACTTTTAACGAGGAACTATTTGTTGATTATGCTATCGGGAATTACGATAAAGATACAGCAGTTGCAGTTTTATCTCAACATATAGGGGAATACCAGAATTATTTTACATTCCAGCCTCTAATTACAGAATTTGAATACGGGGCGCATAAGATATCCAGTACAAAGGATAATGTAAGCGGCGCAGAACTCAACTCATTATGGACCAATCTTTCAAAAGAATATAGAAGTAACTCAATCGAATATTATAATGAGGATTCCTCGGAATGGACATATATCAACCACATATATTTAACAAATAATTATTATACATTTAATTATGCAGTTTCAAAGGCAATTTCTCTTTCTCTTTTCAAGAAATACAGGGATAATCCGGAAGAATTCAACAAGAATTATATAGAATATCTTTCAGCAGGCACTACACTTAATCCGAAAGAAAAACTCAAGAAGTACTTTGATATTGATATTGACAAGAAATTATTTGAAGATGCGATGGATATCGTAGAGCTAAGAATAAACGAATTAGTTGAGATTGAGAACAAACAGGCTTGATGAGTTATTCTCTTCTCATGCTTGGTGCTCTTATAGTTATTTCACTTTCATAAACCGGGCTGGTGCGCCGCATGATAGCGATGATGGCGCCGATGCGTTAAATCTGCGTTTATAGGCATCATGGCGCTATGCAATATCCACGTATGGCGAAGCAAAGCGTGTGTGCGCCCTGAGAATTTTTTTACGAAGGCCGCACAACTTCGGGAAGATCTGGAGTAAGCATCCTTAAAAAAAGAATATATAAGCCAGAATCCGGACTCGAACCGGAATGGAATCGCTCTGCAGGCGATTGCGTAGCCGTTCCGCCATCCTGGCACAAAAAAACCGCAGATTCCGAGTCGCGCCTCGGAAGGGCGTAGACACGTATGCCCCGCAGGCATACGTGGATTCCCGCTCCCGAAGGGTAATCGGGACACAGATAAACGCAGATGTGTTAATTGGGTAGCTGCATTTATTCGCGACTAATATTTAAAAAAATAGGGGAGTTATCCAGTCGGCACCCCCGGGGCATTGTTCAGCCCGTACAGGCTCTGGCGCGCATCCTGGAAATAGAAGCGCTCCTGCAATATATTTTCTTCTTTCAGTCTGTTCAGGGCGTATCTGACTGTTCTTGCCGGAAGATAGGTTTCCCTCGCAATATCCTTTTGTGTCAAAAATCCGCTGGATTCCAGCACTTTAAAAACAAGCTTTGCCGAGGGAGGTAAATGATCTATCTTCGCGTTCGCTGACTCAAATAGCTGTCCATTGTTTGCAAAGACGATTCCTTCTCGAATTCATTTAAAATTCTCCAGCTTAAACTTGAATTTAACCTTTATAAACCTATTTATTGGAGCAATTATTGACATAATTGATATGATTTTTTATGAGTGAATAAAATAGGAGGTGAAATGCGACCCCCCTCGACACATTCCACTTTTGCCGTGATTGGCATAGGGTAATAACCATGCAAGTTATTAAAACCTCATAAATCGGCTATTTTATCCAGAAATCTTCTAATTCCGGAACTAAAAAGGAAAAAATTGCCTTATCCTTTCAGTTCTGTTAAAGTGCCATTGGGCGCAGAAGTTGCCTGACTGCGCAGAATTTTAATTTTTAACAGGTATATAACACCCAGCACACCCAGGATTGCCAGGATTCCAAAACCAGGTGTCTTAGGTGTAGATGTTTTTCCAGCAGATTCAACCTTCAGGTTTGCTGTTGCCTTTGTCATCTCTATCTCAGGTACATTAACCGCTCCCTTCCCGAATAAAAGGTCGGCAAGTCCCTGGGAAGCCGTATGATAATAGAGTTTTGCCTCTACAGTAAGCGGACCTTGGGCATTTTCCGGCAGTAAGAAATTATATTTCTCCAATGAATTCCCTTTCGGAGGAATCCGCGTATCTGAAATAACATGGTCGGCAGCCCATACTTTTAGAGTCGGGTTTCCTGACGCATCTCCAAGCACAGTCCGATATATTACAGCATTCGGGTCAACATTACCTTCTTTATCCAGTGCACCGGATCTGAAAATCTCATTTCCTTTAGCATCCTTTACACTGACATCAAGCCACATCTCCCTGGCTTCTGTCAATCCTGTCGGGAGTTTATGTCCAGCTCCGATATTGGTCACCTTCACCTGGATAATAGCTTCATCTCCTGCCCTGGCTTTTTCAGGGGTT
>JAPZAO010000040.1 GCA_027460615.1 Candidatus Methanoperedens sp. | reverse complement strand
GAAGCAATAGCAAGGTTCCACAATAAAAAAGTGATATTCCCGAGTTTTTCGCTGTAGAGTTTTGTTCCGGAAATCCTGGGAATGATATAATATGCCGCTCCGATGAGCCCGGTTGAAAGAAAACCGAAAGCCACGCCGTTTACATGCATGGGGCGCACGCGGCCAAACGTCAGGAATGAGGTTTGCCCCAAAAACTCTGGTGCAAAAAATTTGATTGCAAGGATAAAACCGAATGACGTGAACATAATCAGCCAGAAAACCGAGGATAGCAGGAAATTCTTTGCCGAACTATGCTCCTTCCATTCCCTTTTAAACATAAAATTTTAAACGCACAGGAAGTTAATAAATCTTTTTTTTGTTACCCGAAGTTATGTAGCCCCAAAGTCAATACATATAATAATCAGGAGCAAAATACTATTGATTGCTTTTGATAAAACGGGTGAGCAAGGAATGTCAGAATTAAAAAGAAGCCTCGGCGTTTTAGGTGCGGCAAGCGTCAGCATCGGCGCGATAATCGGAGCGGGAATTTTTGTCCTTATCGGGGTGGCATCGGGACTGGCAGGGCCGGCGGTGATACTTTCATTCATACTTGCAGGAATGATAGCATTCTTCACTGCGCTTAGTTCAGCCGAACTTTCCTCATTCATCACCGAATCAGGTGGTTCCTATATTTACACCCACAAGGCATTCGGGAAATTCTGGGGATTTCTTGTCGGATGGATGCAATCCTTTGATTATATTGTCGGTGCAAGCGCGGTCAGCATAGGCTTTGCTGCGTACTTTACGTATTTCCTTGGAATTCCGCCCGCGCAGGGAATAATAATATTTGTCGGGTCAATACTCCCCATCGTACTCATGCTTGTAAATTTCAAGGGGATAAAAGAAGCATCGGGTACGAACAATTTGCTGGTGGGCTTGAAAGTCTCGGCGCTTGTAATCTTCATATTTGTAGGCGGGTCATTCCTTGTTTCCCACCAGGATTTCTCCAATTACCACCCCTTTTTCCCAATGGGCGTTGCGGGAATGTTTTCAGGAGCGGCAATAATTTTTTTTGCGTTTGTGGGATTCAACACCATCACAGTCATAGCAGAGGAAGTGAAGGAACCTGAAAAGACCGTTCCAAAGGCGATAATGCTGGCATTCTTTATATGCACCCTGCTTTACATCGGGGTGTCCCTGGTTTCAGTCGGGCTTATGAACTGGAAAAACCTTGAAACTTCGGATGCGCCGCTTGAAATAGCATTAAGAGCTGCAACGGACAACATTTTCATCCTGAAATTCATCTCGATTTCAGCGCTGTTCGCAACGGCGTCGGTGGTGATGGCGTCCATTCTCGGAGGGTCAAGGGCGCTTTTTGCAATGGCAAGACAGCGCGTGATTCCGGGTATGCTTGCAAGGATTTCAAAAAACGGTGTTCCCACATCCTCAGTAATGCTGAGCGGGATTGTGATTGCGCTGATTATCATAGCGGCGCAGGGCAATCTTGACTGGCTTGCCTCTATTTTCAATTTCGGGACGATGATGACTTATTTTTTCATTAATTTAAGCGTGGTGCGCTTGCGGCAAAAAATGCCGGATGCAGACCGCAAATTCAAAGTGCCATTATACCCGCTGCCGCCCGTGCTCGGTGTGCTGAGCTGTTTTGTTCTTGCCTTCTACCTTAACCAAAATGCCGTGATTTTTGCAGGTGTATGGATTATAATCGGGCTGGCAGCTTATGAATATAACAAGAGGCGGGAGATTGGAACGCAAGCGCGAGCGTAAAACCCTACCAGCCACGCGACTGTAGCACTTCTTTCTCCGTGAGGCTTCTTATATCGATGCCTTTCATGGCGCCGCCAAGACCTTTTGAAATCTCGGCAAGCACGGAAGGATTGTCATAATTATTCACAGCCTCGACAATAGCTGAAGCCATCTTCTCAGGATTCTCAGCCTTGAATATCCCAGAACCCACAAAAATCCCATCCGCCCCGAGGCGCATCATCAATGCCGCATCAGCAGGCGTGGCAATGCCCCCGGCGGCAAAGTTCACCACAGGAAGCCGTTGCAATTTGGCGGTTTCTTTAACAAGCTCAATCGGGGCTTCGATTTTGCGCGCAACTGCGATCAGTTCTTCCTGGCTTTTACCTTTAAGCTCCCTTATCGCGCCCATGATTGCGCGCATATGCCTCACAGCCTCTTTCACGTCGCCTGTCCCGGCTTCACCCTTTGTCCTTATCATCGCTGCGCCCTCGTTTATCCTGCGAAGGGCCTCGCCTAAATCCCTTGCGCCGCATACAAAAGGTATGGTGAATCCGGTCTTGTCGATATGGAAGCTCTCATCCGCGGGCGTGAGCACTTCGGACTCATCCACCATGTCAACGCCAAGCGCCTCCAGGATTTCAGCCTCGACAAAGTGTCCTATCCGCGCTTTTGCCATCACAGGTATTGTAACAGAATCAATTATAGCCGCAATCACCTGTGGGTCTGCCATTCTTGCAACCCCGCCTGCTTTCCTTATATCGGCAGGCACCTGGTGAAGCGCCATCACAGCCACCGCGCCGGCACGTTCCGCTATCTGTGCCTCTTCGGGCGTTGTGACATCCATGATTACCCCGCCTTTTTGCATCTTTGCAAAACCGCGCTTTATGAGTTCTGTGCCGTGTCTTAGATTTTCAAGCTGCATAATTGTTATTCTACCTTATAATGAGAGATATTATACTTTGTGCCATTTATCTTTATCCTATGAAGTTCCCCGTTTCACCCCGACGCGTCCATTATTTTCCATGATACCAAACCCCAGGTTTTTAAGATAACGCAGCGCGTGCCCTTTCCCGTGAAGCAAAACCTCGGCAAGGTCGGCGACCTCATCGATATCGGTGCTGAGATTAAAAGAGTCAAAAACCAGGACATCAAGCCCGTTTTTTGATGCGATATCCACATGTTTTAAGAAACTCGCGCCGTAATAATCCACGTGGAAACTGGAAGGTTCGCGGATAAACAGGGCATTGGTGCCGCCCATTCTCCCGGGAACGATTACAAGGTCAGAAGAGGTGTTTACAATATCGCGGATGTTCGTTGTCGAAACAAGCGGGATATCAGCCATTATTATCAAAACCGGCTCGTTTATGGAATGGGATGACATTTTTTGCAGGTATTCGTTCAGGGCCTCGTTCAAACCTTTCTCGGTCAGCACCAGATTTGCCCCGTTAACTTCAACGACAGCAGTGGATAAAATATCAACGACCGAAAAGCATCCGGAGGAGAGCAAAGCTTCCGCGACGTCGTTGAGCATTGCCATTGCAAGCCCCTCGCGCTCTTTTTCGGAAAGCAGGCTGTTTAATCTTGATTTGGCGTTGTTTTTCTTGAATGGGATGACCGCCCTCATATCCCCTACAAGATAGGGTATATCAATAAAAAGCTTTGGAAAAGGTTTCAGGAAACAACAAATCAGTAAATACGTACCATATTTTTTCCTTCATGTCCGGCTTTCATAACAACGGTATTAATAAAACATGAGTGAATATTCATGGACATGAGAAAAAGTGAAATCATCATCTTTGGAATAATCATTCTATCGTTCGCTATTAGCATCTATTATTATCCTCAAATGCCGGAAAAAGTGGCGTCTCACTGGAACGCGGAAGGGCAAGTTAATGGTTATATGTCAAAGTTCTGGGAATTATTTCTCATGCCGATTATTTCAGTGGGAATGTTATTGCTCTTTATCTTAATACCCAGGATAGACCCGTTAAAATCCAACATCCAGCAATTCAGAAAATATTATGATGGATTTATCGTTTTGATAATGGTTTTCCTGTTTTATCTGCATCTCCTGACAATTTTCTGGAACCTGGGATATACATTCAATATGATTACTTTTTTATCCCCGGCTTTTGCAATATTATTTTATTATTCCGGAATCTTAATCGAAAATGCCAAGAGGAACTGGTTTATTGGAATAAGAACACCCTGGACGCTGAGTAGTGATAAGGTTTGGGATAAAACCCATAAAATTGGAGGGAAGTTGTTCAAGATTGCCGGAATATTGGCTCTTTTTGCAATATTTTTTGAGAGCTATGCAATATTGGTTATTGTGGTTCCTGTGATTATGATTTCCATTTACACCGTTGTGTATTCGTATCTTGAATTTCAGAAAGAAAACTTATAATTAGAGCCAGCGCCTTAGTTATGAATTTTTAAAGCCACCGGTTCTTTTGTCAGCCTTTCTTTTACTCCGGCAGTCTTTGCACCTGATTGGCTCACTGTATCCCTTTTCTTCAAAGAATTGTTGTTCAGCTTCTGTGAAAACGAAACCTTTGTTACAATCTATGCATAGTAACTTTTTATCTACCATACTTTATCATGCTCCTGATGACGAGTGTATTATAAAAGCCATTTTCCCAAATATTATTTTTTAGATATATTCGAAGAATGACAGGCAGGACATTTAATATAATCTACCGGCAATCCTTTAAACTTATTTCCACAATCCCTGCATATACATTCGTATAGTGCTACATCTCTCAAAATATTTATTTTAAATTCGTCTCTTGCACCACTCATATTTTATACTCATTTATTTATAATATCTCAGATTTTGTTTTGTATATCCATTTTTTAGACGTTTTCAAGGAATGGCATTCAGGACAGCGAAGGTTCTTTCCTGTAGTGTGTTCATTTTACAGAAACTTAAATCTTTCATTTTGTCTATAGAATATTCTAATATGGCAAAATACCGGTTTCATTGGCAAATTTGACTTAGGTGATGTTATGGGTAAAATCCTCATTATATATGCACTACTGCTCGTTGCATTAATATTTTTCATGATATCTCCACCGAAAAAGAGCGACGGCACTGTCTGTTTTGAGGGTTCATGCATTAATGCCGAGCTTGCAACAACCCCAGAAGAAAGGAAAATCGGATTGATGAACCGTACAAGTCTTCCTGAAAACATGGGCATGCTCTTCATTTTTGATAAAGAAGGCATCTATAAGTTCTGGATGAAAAACACACTTATCCCTCTTGATATAATATGGCTTGATGAGAACGGAAATTGTCTAATTATGGGGATACAGATCAACCATATGTCTAAAATTTTCATTTTCGTGAAAAATTTTTATAAGATTCAACAACTTGTTTCTCCCCAATTTTAATACTATGCCCGCTTCTTCTGCGGTGTCTCCGTAAAATTGCTAATGATCTTGGAATAATCTCGACACCATAGAAGGATCATCCACCGGGAAACTTTTACTCCGTGATGCTGCCACATGTGGTCTTTGACCTTACTTAATGATAGACCACTTTGATAAAGAGATACTGCCTCTACGATATGTTCTTTCTGAAAACGTCGTCTTATGAATCCATCATCCGGGGAGAATTTTGAACCACAATTTTTGCATTTTCTCAATCTTTTTTTCCCGGATT
>JAPZAO010000039.1 GCA_027460615.1 Candidatus Methanoperedens sp. | reverse complement strand
TCTTTTTCTCAATAACGATATTATTTTCCAGAAGAGGCTCAAGCACTCTTGCCACGCTGGAATGATATAATCCGGTTCTTTCAGCAATTCCTGAGACGTAATTGATTTCTCCTTTTTTTGTGAGATATTCCAAAAAAGTAATCAGGGCAGTTTTGCCAAATAGCTTTTCAAGTGGACTCATATTTTGTCCTCATTGTCCGATCTGGTGATAATGACAATATTTAGTTAGCCCCTTTTTCAAACATATTTGCGTATCTATTCATATAGTTTTGCTTTTGTAATCATTATATTTTATGCAATAATATAGTAAATACATTGTTTTAATATCAATAGTATAGTTATTTAAAACACCGACTTGACTATTAATCGACGAGTTTAAGTATTAAAACGTTGTATTATGGATTGAGGTCAATCTGATCGAAGGGCCTTAAAAAAATCAGGAGGATAATATGAGTGATGAATTGGGATATGTTAGAGTTAGAATGCTTATTTCAGGCATGTTCGATGGTCTTGTAAGCGGAAACAGGATGATAGACTACTATCCTGCCAAGAGAATAATCAAATATAGCCCTAAATTTGAGGTACGTGATATGGGAAGTGGAGTCATCTTAATAAAAGAATCTCCAGTCGAACTGTTGACTGATGAAGACCTCACCGATATGGGATTCGGATGTTGAATAAAAGGTGATGGCGAATGAAACATAAATTAGAAATCCGTAACAAATTATGGTTCCGGGTAATATTGCTTTCAGTGTGCACTTTCCTGCTTGCTGACACAGCAAGCGCCGCTCTTGAGATTACAGATTTCTATTCAGATTACACAACCAGCGAGGTCACGATAAAAGCCAGCCAGGATCATCAGGGAAAAGCAGTTTTTCAGCTTCTTGATGGAACGACGGTGGTAGAATCCCAGGAAGTTCCATTTAAAGCCAGTGCAGGAGAAGATGTTTCCAAAGTAATATTGTGGCAGAATAAGCCGCAAAACGATTATTACACTGCAAAAGTGAGTATATATAATGACACCAGGCTTCACGGGAACAAAACCTATCAGGTATCATACGGCACTGTTGCGATGCCGAGTTTTCATGTAGTGGATTTCTCACCGTCGAACAAAGGGGTGCAATTACTTCTTAGGCCTTTTAATCCGAGCGCAGTTGACATCGAAATAGAGCTCTTAGAGGGCAATGACATTGTATATACAAAGACACAAGAAGACATATCCCTGACTTCAAATACTGAGTTGAAAATAGATTGGCCTTTTCTTTTGAAAAATAACGAGAAATATACTGTCCGGGCAAAAATACTTACGCACAGGCTTTATTCGGAACCTTTGATCAACACATATATTGCATCATTCAATGCGGGAGAAGATGTTGAGATACTGCCTGATGATATTGAGGTGGATGAATATGGAGCAAGCGTAACACTTCTAGGTAAATCTCAGGTGCCGTTCGATGGTTTCATTGATGTATTGGCAACCAACAGGGCGACAAACGAGAAGAAAACATACAGGCAGCAGGTCGAAGAGATCCTTGTCTCAGGAAAGGAGGACACGGCAGGAATTGTGTGGAAAGAACTTGGATCAGGGACGTATGATGTAAAGATCCAGGCTGTAAACAAAGAAAACATCGCACTTGATAAATATGAAACAGTCCTTCGCATTCCTGAAGATACCGCTGTGTCAGAAACACCTGCGGCAAATAACACTCCGGCATTAACAGGATACACGGGATTTGCAGCAATTGCCATCGTAATAGTTGTAATAGTTTTAATAAGGAGAAAGAGAGGTGGGTAGGATGTTCGATCTTATCATCCGGAGCATGACACAGAGGAAAATGAGAACGGGGCTAACCATATTCGGGATAGCCCTTGGAATCTTTGCTGTGGTTGTCATGGGCGGAATGTCGGAGCAGATGAACCTCGTTGTAGACAAGTCATTAGATCTGATGGCAGATAGTATCCAGGTCGAGCCAGATGGAACATTTGGTGGGATAGGCACTCTGGATGAGTCAACAGTCAGTCAGGTCAAAAGAGTGCCAGGAGTTGCAGATGCTTTCGGAGTATTAGTAACTGCACTTGACCCCGAAGGGGGGGGCGGAGGATTTGGGAATCCAGATATGGTTTTTGGTGTTCTTCCTGAAAAACAATTGAAAGATGCAAAACTCACCGGAGGTCGATATCTTGTTCCGGGGGATGGCTATAAGGCAGTTATCGGAAGCAGCATAGCCCGGAAGTTCAATCTTAAGGTCGGGGATGAACTTGAATTAAAAAGTAAAAAGTTGCAGAGTAAATCGTCCATTACCAATACCAGAAATGTCAGTGTTGTAGGGATAATGGAATATACAGGTTCCATGTTCGATTCTGTAGTGCAAATGCCTCTTGACAGGGCTCAGAAGTTCTATAAAATGGAAAACACAGTTTCATTTATTTATGCCGAACCTGCTCCTGGTACTGACTCTTCCGAGCTAGCAAAAAGAATTGATCTCAGTGTAGAAAAAGTTAAAAGCAAATCACCTGAACAGCTAAGGAAAGAAATCGAAGGACAACTAGTCATTTTCGGCCTGATTACCATAAGTGCGGCCGTGCTTGCAGCTGTTATCGGGGGACTCAGTGTTATGAACACGATGCTGATGTCGGTTTCAGAGAGAACAAAAGAATTCGGTCTTCTTAAGGCTCTTGGCGCTGAGAGGAAAACCATTCTTTTTATGACTATGGGAGAAGCAGCGCTGATGGGAGTAATTGGAGGAATTACCGGTATAACTGCGGGAAGTTTACTTGTGCATTTCCTGAATAAGTCTTTCGAAGCACAGGGTTCAGCGCTTTTTGCGATTACCCCAAGACTGGTTGTAATTGGATTATTGTTCGCTACAATTCTTGGAATTGTTTGCGGCACTTACCCTGCATATCGGGCAACCAGAATGAGTCCAATGGAGGCGTTGCGATATGAGTAATAATGGAAGTAATAAAAACCGGATAGCCAATTGTGAACCGGTCCTTCGCATCAGGAACCTCAGGAAGACATACATGCAGGGCAAGATCCCTGTTCATG
This sequence comes from Candidatus Methanoperedens sp., assembly GCA_027460615.1. Lineage (GTDB taxonomy): Archaea > Halobacteriota > Methanosarcinia > Methanosarcinales > Methanoperedenaceae > Methanoperedens. The sequence continues at coordinate 2,371 of JAPZAO010000039.1, read as the reverse complement.
CTCTTGATGATGTCAGTTTTGACGTAAAAAAGGGTGAATTCCTGAGTATTGTGGGACCATCAGGGAGCGGAAAATCCACGCTTCTCTCAATGATCGGACTCCTTGATAGACCGACAGGCGGCAGTGTCTTTATTGATGATGTGGAGATTACCAGAGCAAAAGAGAGCGAAGCTCCACGCATACGGCGGGAAAAGATAGGATTCGTATTCCAGCATTTCAATTTGCTTTCCACGCTTAACGCAATGGAAAACGTGGATATTGCGATGCGGTTTACCGGAGTCTCCAAAAACAAGCGAAAAGAAAGGGCGTTTGAACTGCTCATACAAGTAGGGCTTGGCGACAGGGTAAAGCATAAACCCTCGGAACTGTCAGGAGGACAGCAGCAGCGTGTTGCTATCGCAAGGGCGCTTGCAAATGAACCTGCGATTTTGCTTGCGGATGAACCCACAGGAGCGGTCGATACGAAGACCCGTGAGGTTATAGTTGAACTCTTAAAAGGATTGAGTGAAAAAGGCCAGACCATTATCGTTGTGACGCATGACATGGATGTGGCGAGGCAGACGGACAGGATAATAACCATGAGGGATGGCGCAATTGCCAGTGATACATGGAGTGAGATGAAATGAGGAGCGGGGGTTATAATCCAATTTACCTTTCCATTGCCATAATTGTGCTGCTGTTGAGCAAATTATTCGGAGGCGGTAAAAAGATATGAGAAAAGATATGATTTACAAATTAAGGATCTTGATTCTGGAAACATATGTCAGGATCACGATGATCGGGTACGAATCAAAGCAAAATGTATTAAAACCAGGATTGCCTTCAATGCAGTTCCTTCAGGGGAAGTCATAATACATGAACTCAACAACCACTAACCCTGAAGATGAGGTGGATTCGGTCATCAGAATGATCGACAACTCAAGGATGTCTAATTCCAGAGCGGTTATAGATTTCAGTTTTTCAAATATTGACAAGAATGGAAAAATTGCGGAACTTCTCGCATATTTAACTGCTTTGAAGATGAAAAGAGAGGAATAAAATGGATAACCTGGAACATAATAACAAAACATAACAAATTGGAGGAATACTTATGAAAGCGATTATATGCACAAAATACGGATCACCTGAAGTTCTTGAATTAAAAGATGTAGAAAGACCTGCTCCGAAGGACAATGAAGTACTGATAAGAGTACATGCGACATCTGTAAATTTCGGGGATCTTTTGGCTCGAAATTTTAAAGAAATCTCCCCTGGAAAATTCAGTATGCCTTTGCTCTTCTGGTTTTTCGCGAAAATGTATTTTGGTTTTACAAAACCAAAGATAACAATACTGGGGAGTGAGTTTGCGGGGCAAATTGAATCAGCTGGCAAAAATGTAAACTTGTTTAAGAAAGGCGACCAGGTTTTTGGATATCTCGGTCAAAACATGGGTGCTTACGCCGAGTATCTATGTATGCCTGAAGACGGGTGTGTGGCTATAAAACCCGCCAATATGACCTATGAGGAAGCCGCTGTCGTTCCTTATGGGGCAATAATGGCATTGAATTTGCTTAGAAAAATGAATATCCAGCCAGGACAAAAGGTCCTGGTCAATGGAGCCAGCGGAGGGATAGGTTCAGCAGCGGTACAGCTTGCCAAGTATTTTGGGGCAGAAGTTACCGGGGTATGCAGTACCCCGAGAATGGAATTGGTGAAATCTCTGGGAGCGGATAAGGTCATTGATTACGCTAAAGAGGATTTTACCCAAAGCGGTGAGACCTATGATCTTATTTTTGACATATTAGGCAAGAGTTCGTTTTCACGCTGTAAAAGCTCGCTAAAGCAAAACGGACGCTATCTTTTAGCCAGCTTTAAGATGAAACAGCTTTTTCAAATGCTATGGACGAAAATGGCAGGCAGCAAGAGAGTAATATGCGCGATCGCACCGGGAAGTACTTCAGACATAATTTCCGTCAAAGAACTTATTGAAGCGGGGAAGATAAAGTCAATCATTGATAGACGCTTCCCGTTAGAACAGACTGCTGAGGCTCACATGTATGTTGAACAAGGGCACAAAAAGGGAAATGTAGTAATAACTATAAAAAATGATAACGATAAGGGGCGAAAAAAATGAATACAGACCGAAAAACAGCGATAATTGTGGGAGTATTATATATTATTGGGACGGTTGCGAAGATAGTGTCGACCACGCCGACCTCTGAAGGACGCATTCCTACCGATGAATCACGTTTCGTGGGCCCCTTGACTTCAAACTCGCGATACTCCTCCAAGAACCTGGGCGGACTCGTTCTGCCTACAAGTACTGTATTGCCGCTCACATCTGCCTCGGCCGAAATGATTCCGTCTTCCTCAAGAAAGCGATAATACCTGT
>JAPZAO010000038.1 GCA_027460615.1 Candidatus Methanoperedens sp. | reverse complement strand
TGTCACGCCGATTTCACCTGCTGCGACCCGGGTTTTAGGAACATTCTCGGGATTGATTTCCTTATAGGCTTCCGCCTCTTTCTCCGACTTGAAAAGATAAGTATTCTCGTATGTATAAACCACAGGCAGTGGACCTAACGGCCTGTCTTTCAGGCGCAGTGAATGCCTGAAGAAGTCAAGTGTTATCGGGGCTTTGTCATCGTAAAAACTGACATTGATTATTTTATCGGATTTCACACCAAGACCTGCGACTCCGCCAGACCCTATGATTTCAATTGTGGTATCAGGGTCCTGTTCTACAATTATAGCATCATCGCCTGTGTATCCATGTTTTTCAAGTTTCAATCCGTGCCCGCTTAACAATTTTTCGGCATCCTTAAAGTTCATGCCAAGAATCATTATCCGTTCCGGGTTTGAAATAACCCCGAGCCTGCTTCCTGCATCTGCTATTTTGATAAGTTCTATCCCCTCTGAAACATGTCCTATAACGCTGTGAACCGCACTTGATGTCCTGTCTTCTTTGTAGATGTATATCCTTCCGTTTCCCAGGCCGTCAGTGCGCACTGCTATAGCCCCTTCGGAACGGGCATCCCAATGTTCATAATTGCATCCTTCGCCTTTTAATTCATCATCCGATATGAACGAGTTTGAAAAAGTATCTACGGCAAAGACCTTTTTCCTTATGAGAGCAAGGAAATGTTCTGCCCCTTCAGGGGATTCATTTAACAGGTCAACCTTAAAATAAGTGAAAATTTTCATCCCGTCTTCAAGCTTGAGATTCAAATCCTTCGTTGAAATCTTATCAAGGAGCGTTTCCCATTTTATGACGGGTTCTATTTTAAGTATAGCATCTCCCTGTTTGAGGTTGGAAATAACAGTTTTGCCGCTTATGACCTTTGCGAAAACCGCGTCTTTCGGGCTGCCATAATCAGAAATATGCTTATTTTTCGCAAGCATCAGGTATGAATTTTTCGCATCATACCCGCCTGTCCCCAAAAATACATCGTACCTGTTATATTTCTGTTCCATCCTTTGCGGGATTATATCCGTTCCGACAGGTCCGAACGCAATAGAATTTATGGTTTCCCAGTGTGCATTCGCGCCCGGGAAATCCTGACTGAATTTATTCCATAATCCGGGGTCGCCGGACAATTCTATCCTCAACTCCCCTTTGCTGGTAATGATTTTATACTCGGATGTGGCCTGTTCTTTTTGCGTGCCGGTTTTCAGGATTCCGATAGTTGTGCCCGGGATATAGAAAGCTTTTGATAGTTCGATGGCATCTTTCAGGCTTGCATTCTCTTTTAAATCCGATTTTTGCCCGTTAATCTCAATTGAAACCACATGTCCTCCTTATTTTATTTGCGATTGGCCGGGGGCGATTATTTACTTTCATTAGTGGTTCTTTCAGGATTCTATTTCAATTCTTTAACTATTCCTTCCAGAGCTTCCTCCCGCTCTTTACTGGAAAGTTTTGATAAAACAGCATCACTATCCCCGATATCCACTATTTTGCCAAGACGCATCAATGCAGCCCTGTCGCAAACCTCGGCAACGAAATCCATATCATGCGATACTATGACAAATGTCTCTCCCATTTCTTTCCTGGCATGGAGTATCGACTTTGAAACTTCAATTTTCGTAACAGGGTCCATTGTTCCTGTAGGTTCGTCAAAAACAAGTATCCTTGGCTCTTTTATAAGAACCTGGGCCATTGCCACCCTGTGCCTTTCCCCTTCGCTCAGTTCATCAGGCATTTTAGTGAGAACCTCTTTTGCTTTTTTCTCGGTAAAACCGGCAGTCATCAAAGTCTTGATAGCTTTTCTTTCACCCAGTTCAAACGGTAAATCAAGCCCGATCGATTCGGTCAGGTTATTAATGACATTCCTGTGCGGATAAAGGCTGTATTCCTGGTGTAATACACCGATATATTTTGTAGCGCGCCCTTTCTTATCAGGACCAAGCTGTGTCAGGTCGATCCATTCGTCGCCAATCCTGACATCAATCGAACCTGATGTGGGACGCAATAAGCCTGAAATGATTTTTGACGTTGTAGTTTTTCCTGCTCCGCTGACCCCGATTATTCCGAATATTTCCCCTTCATTTACATCAAAACTGACATCATTGACCGCCCGGACTATGCCCCTGTCAAGTGAGAAATACGTCATCTGCAGGTTGCGGGCACGGATAATGGTTTCTCCTATCTTTACTTCTTCCTGATCGCCTATCTTCCCGACTTCTTTCATAAACGCTGCAGAGACTTCCGAAGGATCGCCTATCATTATTATTTTCCCTTCATCAAGCCATATGGCCTTATGCGAAAGCTCTTCGATTACTTTTGGCCAGTGCGAGGTGATAACAAGCGACATTTTGAAGTTTTTTGTTGCGTTCAAAATGCTTTCATGAACGATTTCCGCTGTCTTGGGGTCAAGAGTACCCGTTGGCTCATCCGCAAGCAGCAGGATGGGATTTTTTACAAGCTGCCTTGCAAGTACAACACGCTGTTTTTCACCGCCCGATAGTTCTCTTGCGATATGCATCATCCTGTTTGAGAGATTTACCTGGTCAAGCAAATCCGCAGCCCTGTGAATCGCAGTGGGACCCATTTCATCTATCTCCTGGAGTGCGTTCATAACGTTCACGATAACCCTTTCATCACCATACAAGGCAAACGTCCTCTGCAGCATGATGGCAATTCTTCTTGTTATGTCCCGCCTTAACGGGTCGTGGATTGGCAGTGTTATGAAATCAGCATCAAGCGCTTCAAAATTTGCATTGCATTTAGGACATGGTGTTCCCACTTTACTCGGAAGGTCGATAAACCCGCAGCCGCTGCACCTTGCAAGATGATATATCACACTTCCTGAGATATCATCAAAGGTTTCCACCCCTCTTAACACATGCATCAAAATAGATTTGCCTGCACTGCTTTTGCCCAATATCCCGACAATCTCGCCTTCTTTGATTTCAAAGTTAATATCTTTAAGAACATCGACTCCATCAAAGCCAACACGAAGATTTTTGATTTCAATAAATAGCGTCATGTATTTTTCTCCCGGGGTTATATATGTGGATTATTAGTCCGCTTTATTATAAGTTTTTGTATTTAGACACGCATAATGTTACAAACTATCGTTTTTGTGGTTAAACATTCTCTCATAATCTGTACTTCTGCGGCGTTTTTAAATAGCTAAAGCAGTACATAAATATAACGATAATACATTACATATTATTGGTAATATAAAAATTCATTACAGCATTTAAACCAATTCTTTATATTCTTTCTGTCTATTACAGGCATGAGGTATTGAATTGGATATTATTGGCGGTCCTGCTTCACAATTGCTTGCAGGGAGAGTTTCAAATGAATTGGAATCAAATTTGCTGGTTAGCGAATTCAAGAAATTTCCAGATGGGGAATTATATACCCGCATAATGGACGATTTTGAAGGCGATAATGTCACTATTATCCAAAGTACTGTCAGCGATTCTGATTATATTGCACTTCTCCAGTTAATTGACGCCGCTAGCGGAGCATCAAGGATTAATGTTGTAATCCCGTACATGGGTTATGCGCGGCAGGATAAACAATTCAAGAAGGGAGAACCGATAAGCCCGCGCGCCCTGGCAGGAGCGATAAAAGCCGATAATGTCTTTACGATCAATATTCATGCTGAAAGCATTCTTGACTATTTTGATGCAAAAGCGGTTAATCTTGATGCGACCCCGGTGATAGGAAAATACATCAAAAATATGGAATTCAAAGACCCGCTTATAGTCGCGCCGGACGACGGTGCTATCGCTCTTGCCCGGAACGCGGCAAGAGACCTTGGCATTGATTGCGATTACCTTGAGAAAACACGTTTGAGCGGAGAGAGCGTAACCATCCAGCCTAAAAATATAAACGTCCAGGGAAGGGATGTTATAATTATCGATGATATAATTTCAACGGGCGGGACGATGGCAGAAACCATATCACTGCTCAGGAATCAGGGCGCTCATGAGGTGTTTGCAGCCTGCATACATCCTGTCTTTTCAAACAATGCCATTCTGAAATTATTTAAAGCAGGCGTGAAAGGCATCATTGCCACCGATACTATAGATAAAGGGGTAAGTGTTGTAAGCGTTGCTCCTGTGATAGCATCCGTAATAGGTAAGATTTAAATATAATGAAATCATGTATCGAAGGTGATGGGCAGGTAACTAATTTTAAATACACTAACCCCCACTCCCCAACCTGTCCATCATCTATTCTTTTGTTTTTTTAGTTGGACTGGCAACATTTAAATAAACACCCACTAACATTGATTATGGGTGGTTGAATATGAAAAAAGCAATTATCGTGGCGGATATGTTGAATGATTTTGTAACGGGAAGACTGGGCAGCGTCCGCTCTCAGAAAATAGTTCCGAATATTGCGAATCTTATAAAAAAAGCAAGAAAACAAGGCATTCCGATAATATACCTGCGTGATGTCCACACCCTTGCAGACCGTGAAATGAAAATCTGGGGAGAACATGCCATGAAAGGCACTAAAGGTTCGGAAATAATACCCGAACTCAAACCTGAAAACACGGATATTGTAATCGAAAAGAGATGGTATGGCGGATTTGCGAATACCGGTTTACCTGAAATCCTTAAAAAAATGGGAATAGATACCCTGATTTTTACAGGAGTAAGTACAGATATCTGTATCCAGAATGATGTCGCTCTTGCCTATTTTTCAGGATATGATACCATTGTACTTCGCGACTGTACCGCTTCAATCGATGAACAAGCCCATGAATATGCCCTCAAATATATGAAGAACATCTATGGTACGGAGATAACGACTTCGGACAGGGTATTATAACCAGAGGACATAGAAATGATTTCGGGCATAGATGAAGCTGGCAAAGGGCCTGTGCTCGGTCCCATGTGCGTTGCAGGAGTACTTCTTAATGAAAACAAGTTGGACGCTCTGACAAAAATCGGGGTAAAGGATTCAAAACAATTGACCGCTAAAAGACGGGAAATTCTTGCGGTCGAGATAAAAAAGCTGGTCGATAAATATTTCATCCTTGAAGTCAGCCCGTTCCAGATAGATGAACTTCGCAAAATTATGACAATGAACGAGATAATGGTGGTTTCTTATGCAAAAGTCCTTGAAGAACTCAAACCCGACCATGCGTTTGTGGATGCTGCGGATGTGATAGCAGACCGTTTTGGGGAAAATATCAGGAAAAAATATACTAGAGATTTGGAAATCACTTCGGAACATAACGCAGATGTGAAATACCCGATTGTTTCTGCCGGGCCAGGGCTGGCAGAAGCTCCACCGTTACCGGCTCCGCCGCCAGCTCCACATGCTCGGTGCCAAAGTGTCGCGCTACCAGCCGGGCCTAAGGCCCCTCAGTGGCCCCCGGGGGTGATGCAGACGCCAGGCCGACAAT
>JAPZAO010000037.1 GCA_027460615.1 Candidatus Methanoperedens sp. | reverse complement strand
GACGGCTTGAATGAAGAAACCACAAAGGAAATGCAATTCCTTTCCAGGCACCTGCACGGTTACCCGATCGTAATCGGTGAAAAAACCCGCGACCATTCGCTTGAAGGCGGCGTTGTTTATTTCAGGTATGGGATTCCGGCAATCAATATCAGCACAATGCAGGATTATTTCGTAGAAGAAATGCCGCCATTGATTTATGCAGAGCACGGCGGTCTTTATGTTAATCTTGACGGTTTCATCCTGAAACAGGAACGCATAAAAAAGAATATATCTCTCGGGGCGCTTGCATCACTGCTCGGGGTTTCAAGAAGAACCATAAGCAAGTATGAAGACGGCGAAATGGCTGCGAGTGTTGATGTTGCAATCAAGCTTGAAGAAGTATTGGACAGGGGTTTTACTGTTTCGGTAGATATATTCGAGAAGCTTCATTCCAGTGAAAGCCAGAAACAGGAAACGGCTGTAAAACAGTATTCGAATGTCTTTTCTATCCTTGAAAATATGGGTTTTGATGTAATGCCTATTTCACAGGCTCCGTTTGATGCGGTTTCGCAGACTTCGAACCGAAAGGATGAAAATTCGACTATTTTAACAGGTGTCGGCGATTACACAAGAACCATTGTCAAGAAGGCGCATCTTATGAGCAGCATCTCGGAAGTCGCAGGAACACAGTCGCTGTTGATTGTTCACGGGGTCAGTAAAACGAAAAATATTGAGAAAACTGTGCTTATTGATGATAAAGAGCTAAAGAAGTTTGATGATAAGGATGATTTTATAGATTTGTTGCAGGAAAGAAGGCAGAAAATTAAGGTTTCGTGAGAGATATTAGAGATTAAAGAAATGGCTCACGAAAACGAAGTTTTTATTTGTTATGAAACATTGACGGGATTAATTAATGCTAAACACCTCAAGAAAGCGCTTAAAAAGTGGAGAAGGTCGTCTTTTGTAGCTTCTGAAGACATAGAGGCAGGAGAGCCAGAGCAAGATGTTAGAGAGAATGCTATAAAAAATTGTAGATATTTTGTAGTGGTTGTGACTCGCCTTGCCCTTGAATCAGATCCGGTAAAACAAGAAATTAACTCGGCGCAAAGATATGATAAAAAAATAATAATCTGTAAGGATAGAGAAGTTGATGAGGCTTTGCTGTCAGAGTTACCGATAAGAAGGCAACTTCAATATATAGAATTCGGAACAATGGAAGATTTGGCCAATAATGTAATTGAAGAGATAGCTAAAATTGAAACTTTACAAAAAAGAAACTCAGAGAGAAAAATGACATTTGATGGTTCACGAACACAAATAAAATCATTTGATAAATTAGCTGAAAAGCAGTTTGAGGTTAGAGATATAATTTATGAAGGAAATGTCATTCCTTACATCGAATTTGAATCAAATGAGGGACATGAACATGAATGTACGCTTTATACAAAAGTTTATAATGATTTCTTTGAAAGAGCCTATTATTTGGAGGCCCATTTTAACCAGGTTCCCATTAATAAATTAAAAGAGATATTATTAATATATTACAATACTTTCGTTAATTACGAACATTATCATTCAGCATTCAGTATAACGCAAAGTGGTTTGAGCTGGATTGGTTATGGTGCTAATAATTTTGTGAAAGCATTACAAAATCAAAGCCTACGTTATTCACAAATAAAAAAGAAATATGGTGATGAAACATATATTCATCATAACGAGAGCGCTTGCTTTATAGATGAAATAGGAGAGACAATTTTTTATATTGACACTCAACCAAAAAGTAGCTCAAATCTTAACGAATTGACTTTAGATTTCTTTAGTATAGGGTTCATATTTAAGGATATACCTTTTAATACAATATATAATGAATTTTTTAATAAAATACAGAATGTTCCCGAAAGTTTAAAAGAAGTCAATGGAGGTTTAACGCAAAGGTTTCCTCTGAAAGAGTTCACTTTCAAAGAAGAAGGGTTTATAACAACCAATTATAGGGATGAACGCTATGTTTCAGGTCTCTATGGTGAAATTCCAATAGAGTTAAAAAATAACGAAATTATCAACAGGCATAACAAAATAATTGTTAATTTAAGAGATTATCATGATACGAAACAAAAGCGAAAACACAGTATATATGGTGTCAAAATAACTCAGATTCCTTCTGGAAGTTATATTTTGGATATTACTGGCACTTGGCTTTAAATGTTTATCTAAATAGGTGCTTTGTAGCATGATTGGTTTATTTTCTTATTAGCACGTAAACTTTCCTTCCAATGTACTTTTTTGTAGAAAGTATCATAGCTCCGTTGCCTAATTTTTTTACTTCGCCCTCAACAACTGCCTCTATTTCATCTTCAAGATGAAACTTTCCGTTTTCAAGATTTAACTTTCTCATAGTTAATTATATATGTATTTAAACATATATAAACATTGCCATGGCAAAAGTGAAACGATGGGGCAAAAAACAAAAATATGAACGTGATTGGAAGGCATACAACGAACAGTTGATCAAACGTGGTGAGTATTACATCAATCCGGTATTTCTGGAGACCTGGATTCCTGAAGTCAAAAAAATGAATGCATGTAAGGTAGGCGAACCATACTTTTATCCTGATTCAATGATACGGTTTCTTGCGGTACTTTATGGAAAGGGGTTTGAATATAGGGCATTACAGGGAATCATGCGAGGATTGTCCAAGCATTTTTATGATTTTCCGGTTATCAGTTTCAGCCAGATTCGAAGAAGAATGCTGGAGCTTCCGTTATCATTCGATGCAAGAGCTGACGATCTGGTAGTCGGCCTGGATGGCACAGGAATGAAAGTAAGCAATCGAGGTGAATGGATTCGGCAGGCATGGGGTATAAGAAGAGGCTGGATCAAGGTCGTCATCATGGGAGACAGTAAAGGCAATATTGTGGATATTCGTGTGGGAAATGAGGATATGGATGAGAGAAAATCGGCACGAGGAATGTTACGAAAAAACGACAAGAATGTTAAGAAAGCAATGATGGATGGCTTGCACGATTGTAAAGACACTTTCAACTTATGCAAAAAACTCGAAATAGAGCCTGCAATAAAAATAAGGGATAATGCTTCTGAGAAGGGGCTATCACCCAGAGCAAATGAAGTTAGGAAATACAAAAGGAAGGGATACAAACGATGGGCGAAGGAGAAAGAGTATGGAAAACGATGGGTATGTACAGAAGGCATATTTTCCGCTGTTAAAAGAATATTCGGAGAAAACGTAAGAAGTCATAAAATCAGAAATTCGTATAAAGAGGCAAAAATCAAGTTCTGGGCATATCAGCAAATAAAAAACATCCGATAGCAGAAACAGACTATTTGTTGAGGGGAAGCTACCTTAATTTTGGGGTATCATGCCACACAGCAGATTTCAGGGAATATCTAATCGCCATACGTCAGGGTAAATACGTCATCAAAATAATCCATATAAAACCTGAAGTTTCAATCGGCGAAACCGTATCGAAAGGCGACCTGCTCGGCACGTTTATTAAAAACGGCTATTTCATTTTCTGGAACGACCCGGTGATGCATGTTGAAGTCAGGAAACCATGGGATTATCTTCGCGCATCGAACAACCTGAACCTGTTGCCCGATATCGAATGGACGGCGCTCCCTGAAGGCAAAACCCTTGAACTTGATTGCCGGGTAAAAGAAGTTAATAAGAGATACGCTCTCCTCAGCGCGCCTTATCATTCCTGCGGCGATGTGAAAGGATTTTCAATAGATGGCGGCTTTCTTGACGGTTTTATCAGCTCAAACGGCGACGGCGGCTTTTTTGGAACAGTTAAACAAAAGGGTTTTTTCCATCCGGAAGTATCCTCACTTGAAATCTCAAAATGCGAATCTGAGGTTAAATGCTCGGGCGTTGCCTTTTGCCTGTCTTTAGAAGAACCGGGAATCAAAGTAATCCCGGTAAAATACGGCGATAAACCCATATCTTTGGGCGATAAAATCCATGTAAAGCTTGCTTTTTATTGACCACCCTTGCGCAGCCTTACCCGCAAAACATCAGCTGCGCTGCTTAAATCAGCTTCATAAAGGTCTTTTATCTTTGAGTTGTAAAGATAAGCGTAGATTTTCCTTATATCAGCCTCTATATTTTCCCTTGAGGCTGGATTTTCAGGCGACAGTATCGTATAAAAATCATCCTGGTGCGTTATTACGAAATATCTTAAATCCTCTGCTTTTTTCATTTCAGGCAACAGCCGCAGGGCTCTTATAATCGGGGGCCCTCTGGTTTTGCGCTGCTTCGGGCCGTCATGGAGATACAGGCCGAACAACGAATCGCCGGTTTTTAAAATGGCGGTCAGCGTCATTGCCCCTGCCCCGCTGCATACCTCCACCTTTTCGCCAATAACCGAATAACCCATCCCAGCTAATTGTTTCCTGGCGAATTGCAGGAGTGAAAGTTCATATTCCCGCTCAGGAATGCCCCAGTAATCTGTCATTAGTAGCAAGCTGGTCTGGATCGATATTTATAGGTATCTTTAAAATGGATTAGAAAAGTATATGTAACAATTATTATAATTTAGGTAGTGGAGGTATTATCGATGAAAACATTTAAACTCTTATTCGTGAATTTGTTAATTCTTGTGATCCTGGCAAGCCCAGCGTTGTCACAAAATGAAACAACAAACCAAACAACAACAGCTACAGCAAATGTTACAACAGTCCCCACGGCGGTAGCAACTACCGTTGCAGTTACAGCAACTGCTGTTCCAACGACAGCAGCGCCTGGAAAATTCCGCGTGGGTCCGTCAGTTACGCTAAGACCGGTAACCGATGTGATAGAATCCAACCAGGATGGAATTGTAGAATTGTTTATGAATAATCCGTCTTTGAACGATGTTACGCTTAATGTAGACGCACGCATCAGTGTACCCAGCGGAATACACGTTTATGGTCAAAGTTTCGGAGAGGCGGCAGGTGCCGGAGTGGTAGCCGGTACGTTCAGTGTCCCGCCGGGCACGTCAAGGACTATAATAGTAGTTATAAAAGCAGATAAATCAGCAAGACTCGGCTCCCATACTCTCCAGTTCACAGGATTGTATTGGCCAGACGATAACAAAGACGCTTTCCAGCCCTTGAGTCTTACGTACTCTGTAACTGTCAAGGAAGCATCAAAGAGTCCGGAGAGTCCGGAAATTGCAAATCCCAGTGCTGTTCCAACAGGAGCAGAGACGCCCAAGGTACAAATACCCGGATTCGGTGCTTTACTGGCTATATTTGGAGTATTTGTAATTGCGCGTCTGCTTTCAAGAAAAGTATAGATATCGGGATTGAAAAAATAAATTCGGCTGATACGTTATTAGCTTGCATAATATGGTAGAAAGGAGGCGTGAACAGTTATGATTGCACGCCTGCTTTCAGGAAAAAATCAATGAAGAAAATATTTTTAATTTTTTTAATATTCATATTATTGGTTAATAACGCTTCAGCCTATACATTTACCAATATCGGAAGAGATTTTAAGATAGAATACCCGACAGGATGGACTTATACCGAAGAACCTGACGGTTCTGACCAGACTTTTACCAGCCAGACCGGGCATGGATGGGTAAGAGTTGCTGTCGTGCCTTCCGATGGGATGATTCTTGATGATATAGTAGGTGAGAGGATAAGGTATCTCAACGGTTTGGGCATTTACCCCTTCAGTGAAAAATACGTAACAATCAACGGCGTGACCGACAAAGTCAAAGAATTGATGTTTTACGAAGATTATCAACAGAAAGAATATAAAGAAAGACAGATTCTGGTGCTCTCCGGGGATAAATATTACATTATAACGGCTGGTTCGGCGACAAGCGATTTTGCATTTTATTCAGAGGACTTTGACCGGATTATCAATTCGTTTAATATCATACAACCTTCTATAGCCACCACAACCACAGGCGCAATTTCTACACCGGTGCCAACCACACCAACGCCAGAGGAAACAGACGAGATATTGTCCTCAGACGTTGCAAGCATCGCTCTTCACAGGGAGAAAACCAGAGTGGATGTTGGAGAAGAGGTTCTATTAAAATTGTCAATAGTCAATTATATTCTAAACCGCGAGCCTATGGAAGTTCAGCTAATTCTGGCACCTCCTTCTGGAATGTCAATTACTTCAACGGAATTTACCCAGAGCACTACAGGGCAATCTACTTCAAATTACACGCTTAACCCGGGCCAGAACAGAGATATTGAAATAAGATTAAAAGCCAATGAAATAGGCAATTTTAATGTGGAAGGAAGGGTAATATATTATTTCGGGGATAATAAAACATCTGCAGTAATAAAACCATTTAAAAAACCTATAACGGTAAAATCTGCGGGAGTGATACCAGTAGGGACGACTACCAAACCGCCGGAACCATCAGACGGCTCATCTATAATAGTTGGTATTATAGCCATCATTGCGATCATTTTTACCGTCTATGTAATTTTTAATAAAATAGCTAAGACATTTAAAAATAAATTAACAAAAGGTAAAGCCCCAACAGAAATCGAAGCTCATGCGGCAGAGGTCGAAATTCCACCGCCTTCGGGTATTGAGGAAGAGCCGGCAAGAATTGAGCCAAAGATAAAAAAAGAATCGGCGTTTGAAGCTGAAAAAAGAAAACAGCATAGTATTTTGCCGCCGGAAGATCTTGATATGGACACAAGGAATTACCTGGGTTCAGGGGTCAATACCGCCATCTCAACGCTTGATGCCGAGATAGCAAACGCTGAAAGTGACGCGATGGAGATGCAGGGCGCAATAAAGAAAAACGAGGATGTCCTTGGCAAGCTAGGAACCAGGCTTGTAAATAAAGAGATTGGAGATCAGACTTATAATGATTTGAAAAATAAGTATATGAGAAAAGTTTCCGAATTGAAAACTAAATCCGCGGCTCTTGAAAGCGAAGCTGCGAAACTAAAAAAAATCCGTTCTTTCATTCATGAAAAAGGAAAATACTATACGTAGGAACCGGAGGTTGAATACGGAAAACAGGTTGTTCAAAACTCAAGCTCTCATGACAAAAGGTGGTAATCCAGCACACATATACCACAATTCAGGTTGGTAATATGAATAATAAACTAAAAGTTATCTTAATTGTTTTTTTCATTTTCCTTATTAACACGACGCAAGTCCAGGCTATCGATCATAATTACGTATCTCTTACGGTAACGCCGGGAGAACAACTTCCCAGGACTACGAGTTTTACAGGAGCATACAAACCCCTATTTGCCGCAGTTGATGCTTCTGGCACCGCAGCATCGTGGGTCATACCAAGACACATAGACTTCGGTCCAATCAATCCAGGGGATAAAATTGTACGGGATTATACAATAAGTGTTCCCAAGAATCAAAAACCCGGGTACTATGAGTTGGTCTGGAAATTCAGCTGCGTATATACGGACGGAACCACCTGTACAGTCACAAGCGACACTGTGATTCAAATTACCGTAAAGGCAGCACCTGCGCCAACAGCCACGGGGAATAAATATATATCTCTTACCTTAACACAGGGAGGAGAGCAAAGTGAATATCTGGAATTTACCGCACCTTACGGAAGCTCATACGCCTGGGCGGATGCTTCGGGCGACTCAGCATCATGGGTCACGCCAAGACACATAGATTTCGGTATAGTTGATAAGGGGATGACCACTTCAAGGTACTATACTATAAAGGTTCCAGAGAATCAATATCCCGGAACCTATGAGATAATCTGGACATGGGGGTGCAAATACGTCTCAGGAGAAACTTGCTCGGTCACAGGCGAAACTGTGATTCAAATTACAGTAGAGGCAAACCCCGTGCCAACATTCACGAGTTACATACCCCCATATACACCAACGCCGGAAAGTTCAACTGCTCCGGTAATTATCGGATTTATTTTCATTCTGGTATTATTTATTGTCTGGATATCCATTGTCGCCTGGGTTGCCGGGGATGCCAAGAAACGGGGAACTGGCGGAACCATGTGGGGAATTTTAACGTTTTTCTTAGGGTTACTTGGCTTGCTGGTATATCTTATATCCAGGCCAAAAGGAAATCTTGTATCATGTGGTTTTTGCGGGAAAGAAAAATTAGAAACATTAAACCAATGCCCCCATTGCAAGAAAGCCGCAACACCAGTATCCGAGCCGGCACCGGTGAGACGCGGACCGGTTTCATACCCTGCTGTTCCCCAAAAACCCGAAGTGACTGTTGACGAATCAAAAGAGCCAAAAGAAAAGCTCAGTAAAATCAATGCGCTTCTTGATAAACTGGATGAGATGCTTGCGCAGGGTGAGATAACCGAATCCAAGTATAAGGAATTATCTGAAAAATACAAAGCAGAGGCGGATAGTCTTAAGAACCGGATAGCAGAAAAAGAGCTTCTGGATGAGGTTGGACTTAAAAAATAGTAAGGAAGCCGCACAGCTAAGTGACAAAACCAAAAAACCGGGTGAGAATCCATGAACGAACTAAAAGAACTAAAGGAGAGATGCAGTAAAATCAATGCGCTTCTTGATAAACTGGATGAAAGGCTTGTGCAGGGTGAGCTTAGCGAGGCTAAATATAAAGAGCTGGCTGGAAAATACAGGGCCGAGGCTGATAGTCTTAAGAATCAGATAGCAGAGAAAGAGCTTTTGCAGGATGTCGGACTTAAAGCCGAGGAGAAGGAAGAACCAATAGCCGAATATCCGGAACCTGAAAAGCCGGTTTTTACAGAGGGCGCAAAATATTGTTCTAATTGCGGAGCTTCGATAGATGAAAGGGCAGAGATTTGTCCTAAATGCGGTGTAAGAGTTTCAGAGCCGCCCATAAGCAGAATTTCAATAATACCGGAGAAAAAAAATGTTGCGCTTGCTGTCGTATTGAGCTTTTTAATTCCGGGACTGGGTCAAATATACTGTGGTAAAGTGGCAAGAGGCGTGGGAATTTTAGTGCTTAGTATTCTGATGTTTATGATTTTCGGATTTGCCGCAGGTTCAAACCCGAGTTCTTCAGAACCGGTCCTTCCATTTTTATTGTGGATTCTGGTTTACTTATGGAACCTTTATGATGCATATAAACTCTCCGGAAAAATAAACCGTGGAGAAGCTTACTGAGAATATACTGTTGCAAAAAAGGGCTGCGTGGGGTCGTTTAAGAGAGACTGTTAAAAGACTGCTTGCTCCATGATTATACGAATTTCGGTCTTGCAGACAATTTCACAGAAAGCGGATGCCTCTTGAACGGGAATCCGGAAACCTCATCCGATATCCTTCCATTCAGTTCCCCAACCGTCATTTTAATATTCGCAGGCTTATTGGGCGATGATTCGCTCCTCACTGTAACTGTAAGATTATCTCCTGCAACCTCTTCGTCCCCAACCACCGCTACGTACGGAATCCATTCCTTCCCTGCATCGCGAATCTTTTTGCCCACAGTCTCCTCGCGGTCATCAATATCCACCCTGAAGTTCAACTCTCCAGCTACTTTTTCAGCATATTCCTGGTGTTTTTCCGCAACCGGGATTATGCGCACCTGCGTGGGTGAGAGCCACACCGGGAACATGGGAACGATGCCCTTCTCCGAGTTCATGTGCGCTTTTTCAAGCAGGGCATATATGCACCTCTCGATGGCGCCGCTGGGCGAGCAGTGGAGGATGGTGGGTCTTTTTTCAGCGCCTGTTGAATCGATGTACTTTATGCCGTATCGCTCTGCATTCTCAACATCTATCTGCACGGTTGATAAAGCGCTGGCTTTGTCCAACGCATCCACGTAATTGAACTCGAATTTCAACACAAAATAGAAAAACCTCTGGTCCCAGAGTTCTATCAGTACAGGCTTATTGACCGTCCTGACAAGCCCCACTATGAAATCCTTATTCTCCTCATAGAAATCCCGCGTAAAACGGATTGCCACTTCGTAGTCGGTTAAATCAATGCCGATTTTTGACAGCACGTTTATGCACATGTTATACTGGTCGTTAAACTGAGCCACCGCCTCGTCCATGTCCCTGCACAGTGAATGCATGTCCGGCATCGTGAATGCGCGAAGGCGGCGCAACCCCACAAGCTCCCCGCTTTGCTCTTTCCTGAAGCTGTACCGTGTGAGTTCCACCATCCGAAGCGGCAGGTTCCTGTATGATATGGTCATGTCGTGGTTCATGAGGAACTGCCCGAAGCATGCCGCAAACCGCAAAAAAAGCTGCTTCTTGTCAGCTTCTATGGAATACTGCCTCGCCGGGAAGCGGTCAAGGTATTTCTTCAGTGTGGGGTGGTTCATGTCGTACATTAAAGGCGTCTCGACTTCCATGGCTCCCATTTTTGCGGTTTCATCCAGCACATAGGTCTCAATAAGGCTCTTCATAAGCCGCCCCTTGGGGTAAAACCGCATATTCCCTGAGTCGGAACCGGGTTCGTAATCAGCAAGCTCAAGCCGCCTCATAAGCTCGACATGCGGGGGTATTTTATCCACGGCGCGGCTCTTGTGAATCTCGTAATTCACGAATTTCTTAAGATTATCATGCCCTGTAAAATCAAAATCCTCGGGTTTCAGAAGTTCGCCTTCGGGTGTTAATATGTGCCAGTAAGATACGGCTTTTGCCTCGGATTTCAATGCCTCGGAGACAACTTCTTCTTTCTCCTTTATGACCGTAACGCATTTTTCCACGCCACCTGCCCTTATCGTTCTTGAAAGCTCTGAAAGCGGATGTCCTTTGCACTTTATTGTAAAGGATTTATACCAGCCAAAAGGCGCGCGCTTCACTTCGAATGAAGCCTCTTTAAGCAATTCTTCAAGTTTTTTCAGTATTTCAATCGCCGTCTTCGGGGATGAGAGGCTTGAGCTCAGGTGGGCGTAAGGGTACAGCATCACGCGGTTTGTCTTTACCTGCTCTGTGACTTTTCTTATTTCCTCTGCGGTCTGTCTGGCTGCATATTCGATATTGTCTTCATCATTTTTCTCAACAGCCACAAAAACCGTGAGGGCTTCTTCCATCCTCCCCTTTTTGAGATTGTCGTCTATTTTTTCAGCGACAGGGGTGCTTCGTTTGGTCTCGTATTCTATGAAATCTGAATGAATGAGTAGTATCTGCATTATATCACTTTCTCGCATCTACACCGCAATTAAGCTTAAAGTTTTGTCGGTTTAAAAAGCAGATTTAATTTAAAGCAAATTTCTATCTGGATGGAGTTAACGAGTGATTTATTGGACAGACTACTAAAATTCGGTTTCTTCTAAGAATTTCGTGAATGATTTTATTTCATTTTTATATCTGGAGATTTCATTATTTATATCATCTGTTATGTGTGTGAATATCTGTTTGATATTATTCGTCTCAAATCCTTTAGGGATCTGAACTTCAAAAAGATATTCTTTTGAACCTACTTTTATTGATCCGATCATGAGTTCTTGATATCGTGATAATGCATCTCGAACAGTTTTTTTAATGGAATCGTTTTTAAAGCTATATGCGTCTATTCTATACACAGACTCAGGTTCTAAATACTGCCATTCCACATTTATCGGATAAACCTGAAGTGTATATTTTTGCTCATCCGCAGTTACCATTTTGGCTTTGAGTTTAAGTTTTGTTTCATTTGTTTTTGAAGATTCTGGATCAACCATATTCATCACCTAATTCGAGAATGGAAAGGAAAGGGAAGCAACCCTCGAATCCATGTGGTCTTTTCACTCTTACTAACATTTGGCATTATAACATTAACGGTCGACATTGTTCCGGTTAAAGAAATCCATGAAATCTCTATCTCCACTATGATACTACAATTCTTTGCGACCTTTGCGTCTTTGCGGTGAATCGTTAATGCCAAATTACATATTCTCATAGTTACAACTCTAAATTATTATGCTAACCCGAAGAGTCCTGCATGAACTGGAATTATTAAAAAGGCACATAATCGTACTCAAAAAAGTGATAGATGTAGGGCCTATCGGAATAATGAAACTCTCACTGGAAACAGGCATACCCGAACATCTTGTGAGGTATTCCCTTCGCATTCTTGAACAGCAGGGATTAATAACTCCTTCAACGCAGGGCGCCGTAGCTGCAAAATCGGCAGAAGAAGCATATTTGCAGTTCAAATCCGAGCTTGAAAAGATCGGGGAAATGACACAAGAAATCAAACGGATTGGTTTCGGATAACAATGCAAGGGGAAAGCAATGCAAAAAAATACGAGTATCTTTACCATATAGCAGATGCCAAGTTCAGGGCATACGGGTCCACTATGGAAGAAGCATTTGAGAATGCGGCGCTTGCGATGTTCAATGTGATGGTCGATACCTCGAAGATTGAAGCTAAAGAACCAAGGAAAATCGAAATAACATCCCCGGATATTAAAATGCTGCTCGCTGAGTGGCTATCCGAGTTATTGTACCTGTTTGAAGTGGATGGCATAGTGTTCTGTGAATTCAAGATGGACCGGATTGAAAAGACATTTGAGGGCTTTTCTTTAACAGGGAAGGCATGGGGAGAACCAATCGACCTTTCCCGCCACAGGTTCGATGCCCAGGTCAAAGCCGTGACGCTTCATGAGCTTGAGGTCGAGCAGGATGACAGGGGAGCGTTCTGGGTTCAGGTGGTTGTGGATACATGAGTATCAAAAGGCACCATGCTTAATAGCTTTGCAAGTATAATATTATAACAAGAATAAGGGAGATTACCATGCCTGAAGAAAGAAAAGATGCTGCAAGCATTGTCACTAAAGTGAATGATTATACATGGGACATACCCATGACTTACAAACCCGGCATGAGAGTGCCCGGCCGTTTATTCGTCTCCCAGAAATTGCTTACGAACCTTGAGCATGACACGCTTGAGCAGACAGCCAATGTCGCAACCCTTCCCGGCATCCAGAAATATTCCATGGCAATGCCTGACGCCCACTCAGGCTACGGGTTCCCGATAGGAGGAGTCGCGGCGTTTGACAGGAATACCGGAATAATCAGCCCCGGCGGCGTGGGATACGATATCAACTGCGGCGTGCGTATTATCAGGACGAATCTGACTGCGGATGAAGTCCGCCCAGGGATGAAAGAACTTATCGAGCTTCTGTTCCATGAAATCCCCTCAGGCGTTGGCTCAAAAAGCAAGATTCGCGCCTCGGACAGTGAGCTGACCGATGCCTTCCTGCACGGCGCCAGATGGGCGGTGGAAAGCGGGTACGGCGTGAAAGAAGATATCGAACACTGCGAAGAGAACGGTTATATGAAATTTGCCGACCCCTCGAAAGTAAGCGAGAAGGCGCGAAACCGGGGTAAACCGCAGTTCGGGACCCTTGGCAGCGGCAATCATTTCCTTGAGGTGCAGTACGTCGATGAAGTGTACGACGAAAATGTTGCGAAGGTATTTGGTCTTCACAAAGGACAGGTCACGGTAATGGTACACTGCGGTTCGCGCGGCGCGGGCCACCAGATTTGTGATGATTACCTGAAGATTCTTGATAAAGCCACACGAAAATACGGCATTGTCCTGCCTGACAGGCAGCTTGCATGTGCCCCTGCGGAATCGCCTGAAGGCCAGAACTATTTTAAAGCCATGGCTGCGGGTGCAAATTATGCATGGGCGAACAGGCAGGTCATTACTCACTGGGTCAGGGAGGCGTTTACACGCTTTTTCAGGCGCGATATGGACGACCTGGGCATGAACCTCATTTACGACGTGGCGCATAACGTCGCCAAACTTGAAGAACATGTTATCGACGGAGAGAAAAAGATGGTGTATGTGCACCGCAAAGGTGCAACGCGGGCTTTCCCGCCCGGGCATCCCGATGTTCCGGCGGTATACAGGAAGGTGGGCCAGCCTGTTCTCATCCCGGGCAGCATGGGAACCCCGTCGTTTGTGCTGCACGGCACGCAGAAAGCCATGGAACTCACTTTCGGAAGCGCATGTCACGGCTCAGGCAGGGTATCAAGCCGTGCTGCTGCAAAGCGGGAATTTTATGGAGAGACTATTCAAAAAGAATTGGCTGCTAAAGGTATCACAGTGAGAGCAACGCACCCCTCCATAATAGCTGAAGAAGCCCCGGGAGTCTATAAATCGAGCGATGAAGTTGTGGACGTGGTGCACCAGTTGGGCATTGCCCGGAAAGTCGTGAAGCTTATGCCGATGGGAGTGGCGAAGGGATAGATTATAGTGGGTAGAGGATATTAATACCAAGCAGTATGCCCTACGCAGCAAAAGACCGGCAGGAATTCATAAAACGTATCAACCTGACGCTTGAAGCCCGCATTCTCGATTTCGGAGGAATGCTTGTAGAGGAACTGCCATCGGCGGTTTTCGGGATTACTACAAAAAGACCGATGACAGGCGCGGTTCTTATAAAACCCACGCTATTGCCATTTAAAAATTCAGTATTCAAATCTGTTGTTTCTTATCATTACTTTGACCTTATCCCATCCGACATTCTGAAGTTTGCTTTTGATGAGGCAGCAAGGGTACTGGACAAAGATTCAAGCTTTTCCTTCATGATAACCCAGTGGGCGGCGCAGAACGAGGCGCAGCGCTCAAGCCTTTTTTTCAATGAACTCCTGAAAAGCACGGGCGCTCTATTCCAGCATGACTTCGAAGAAGTGAGCAGGCTGCTTTCCGAATCCGGTTTCAGTGAAATAACCGCAGAAAGCGTAAAACGCGATATATTGATACCGGGGGATTTTGCAAGGTCGCACCTGTTGATGCTCGGGAATCTTGTTAAAAAAGAAAAAGAGCAGGGCGGGGCTTTAATAAAGACTCTTGCAAGGCAGTATTTTAACAATGTAAAAGTCCATGGCGAAGCCATGCTGCCTGCAATTCACTTTACGGCTAAAAAATAATATGAGAAAGAAACATCTTGAGATAGTGCTTGAGGGGCTCAAAGGCTTTGAGTCCCCGAAGCCGGAAAGGGAGCAGTACTCCACACCGGCTACCGTCGCTTCCGAGTTATTGCATTTTGCTTTTATGCGGGGAGACCTTGTTGATACCGTATACGACCTCGGGTGCGGCGGAGGAATACTTGCAATCGGGGCAAAACTCCTGGGAGCAGAAAAGGTTATAGGTTTTGATGATGATAAAGAAGTTCTTGAGATTGCACGGGCAAATGCAAATAGACTTGGCGCGGATGTCGAGTTCGTATGCAGCCGCATCGAAAATATTGGCGGAAAAGCGCATACAGTTGTGATGAACCCGCCGTTTGGCGCACAGGTTAAAGGAAGTGACCGCCCCTTTTTGAGGAAAGCCCTCGAAGTAAGCAGCGTGGTTTATTCCATACATAATGCCGGAAGTCTGGAATTCATAAAAAAATTCATTAGCCCATCGGTCATAACAGAGTATCAGTTAATCGATTTTCCTATTAAGAGGACATTCAGGTTTCACACGAAAGAGATTAAGGTCATAAAAGTCGAGATATACAGGATTGAGAAACGAATAGAGGGATAGTTATTAGAATCAAAAGAAAGAAAATGACAAGCAGGAGAAAGCTTGGGAAAAGCGATGCTAAGGAACCTAAAGATATTAAGGAAAACGGGCTTGAACTTGAAGAAGAAATAGAAGAAATCGAGGAGGCTGGTGAAGAGACAGAACAGCCTGAACAGATGGAACAACCAGAGCAGCCTGAACAACCTTCAGAAGAGACCCCAAGGGAAGAAACGGAGGAGAAGGCAAGAGCCGTTTTACCCGGAGACCTTATCGGGACTTCAGAAGAATATTCGCCGAGGAACGGAACCTATGTGGATAAAGGGAATATTTACGCTACAGCCAGCGGAATTGTTAAGGTAAACGCGAAGGACAGGTCCATTTCAGTTATTCCCGTCACCAAAACGCCGCCTCATATCCAGGTAGGCGATATCGTAATTGGCCAGGTTACAGATGTAAAAGATTCGGTTGCACTTGTCGAGATTGCAGGGATTAAAGGAAAGGGAGAGCGGGAGATTGTTAATGCAGACCAGGCAGCCATTCATGTTTCAAACGTAAAAGATGCGTACGTGAAAGAATTATACTATGAATTTGCCCCGTTTGACATCGTTAAAGCCAGGGTCATTGACCTTCGGAATATGCGTCTCACCACTGTAGATAAAGAACTCGGGGTCATGAAAGCCTATTGCGGCAATTGCAGGGCAGTGCTGAAAAATGATAACGGTAAACTTAAATGTCCTAAATGTGAAAGAACAGAAACAAGAAAAATATCTGTGGATTATGGGACAGGAATTGTTTAGGTGATATTATGGAACTTACAATCCTCAATAAGACGGAAAATGAAATGAATATCAAAGTGACAGGGGAAACGCATACCATGCTCAGTATCTTAAAGACGGCTTTACTGGATAACAAGCATGTCGAGATTGCAACATACGATATAAAACATCCAACAATCAGCGAACCTGTGCTTTTCGTGAGGACAGATGGCGCAGACCCTGTTGATGTAATTAAAAAGGCATCAAAGGATATTGTCAAGGAATGCGACGAATTTATTAAACTATTTACTAAGAAGACGAAGGGTTAATTAAAACTCCATATTCCTCATCGATAAGGTCATCCACCATTATCCCGTGCTCAAGCGCAACGAGAATGGCGCTGACCTCTATCAGCACCTGTTTTCCGAGTTCTTCCTGTTTTTTATTTATTAGCGCTATTACTTTACGCTTCTCTATTCCGGTTTTGAGTATGATGCGGTCGATAATGCTGTCAAATATTGTTTTTTTCTCAAAAATCCCGGGTTCTGGCCTGAATCCTGAGGGGATTTCAACCCCGGATATATCAAAAGCAGGGCGGACCTGTTCCCCTTCTCTTTTTAAAAGACCTGATTTTTCCGCATCCTTCAGGACATTTTTCGCCTGCTCGGGATTGAACCATTTCAAATCAATAGAAAGAGCAAGCACGAATTCGCTGTCTTTCAGCGCGTCTTTTCCCTTTCTTAAAAAAGGCATTGAAACCGTATAGGTAAGGTCAGATGAACCCATTCCTAATCACTCCTCTTTAGACTGGTTCATCAAAAAGCGACACCTCGCTTTATGCGGTGTTGGGGTATGCGCAGCATACCCCTCGTTTGATAAAAATTTCTTAAAATTTTTTAATGAACCCATCGCTAATCAATCCCTTTAGGTGTTCATCAATTTGGCGCATTTTTTACTATTTCTTCAACAATAGTATCTGCTATCCTTTCACTTTCGGTCCTGCCTAGACCATCGATATTGTGCACCTTCAAGGTAAGTACGCTATTTTGAAGGTCTGTCCTGACAAGATACGAATCTCCCTTGAAAGGAATGCGGTCGAACTTATCATCGAGAAAAGAATAATGGAGGGTCACTTTGAAATCAATTATCCCTTCATTTTTTACATCTTTAAGTACGGACTCAAGCGAGCTGTTGTTGAGAGGATGGAAATCAACGCTCTTATCCGTGATTTCGATGTTTATGCTCCTTTTGGCTTTTATCGGGCGGCCTTTTCTATCCGGGCCGTCAGTGATAAATTCTCCGGATTGTCCGTCCATTCCTGCAATTGTTTTGACAATATAGGGCAGGTTTTCCTTGAAATTATATTTTCGCTCAAATTCAGGGTTTGTTGGAAACTGGTGATACATGCGTCTCATATTTATCTTGTATTCGTCAGGCATTCTTAAAAGCTTATTGCTGGCAGGTTAAAACAACCCTATGTTGCTCTTCCTGACCACTTCGTCATAATTCCTGACCCCCAATATTTTCTCTATCATATCAGAATGCTTCCCCTTGATTTTATTGAGCTCAGATGAAGAATAATCCGTGATGCCTTTTGCAAATACCGTGCCTTCGCTCTCTATCTCGATGATATCCCCCCTGTCGAATACGCCGTCAACCCCGATAATCCCTGAAGGCAAAAGCCCTCTTTTTTTCCTTACTGCCTCTTGCGCGCCTTTATCAACAATGAGCTTCCCCGATGTCTTTGAAAGTATTATCCAGCGCGTCCTGTTCTTGTATTTCCCGTCGCGGGCAAGGAACAGCGTCCCGATGTCCTCGCCGTCCATGATTTTCATAACCACGTCCTTGATGGCGCTGTTTGCTATGACCATGTGGCAGCCTGCAATGGATGTTATCTTTGCAGCCTCAATTTTTGTCCTCATTCCGCCCACGCCTTTCATGCTGGTGGGGCTTCCGCCGTAGCTCTCAATTTCAGGCGTGATTTTTTCTATGGTGCTTATGAGCTTTGCATCCTCATTTTTCTTGGGATTCTTGTCATAAAGCCCATCGATGTCGGATAAAAGGATGAGGAGTTCAGCCTCAACCTTACTTGCCACCATTGCGGAGAGCTTGTCGTTATCCCCGAAGGTCGCCTCTATTTCATGCACGCATATCGGGTCGTTTTCATTTATTATGGGAACGACACCTGCATCCAGTAACGCCGAGATGCTGTTTCGAAGGTTAAGATATGTCATCCTGTTCGAGAAGGCTTCGTATGTAAGCAGAATCTGGGCAACTTTGAGGTCATGCTTATTAAATGCTGCCATCCATTCCTGCATCAGGATATTCTGCCCGACTGCAGCGGCTGCCTGCCGCAGCGGTATCTCGCGAGGCCGCTCTTTCATTTTCAGCTCCTCGCACCCTATCCCGATTGCGCCTGAGCTTACTATTATCACGGTTTTCCCGGCGTCCCTCAATCCTGCAACCTGAGCCGCTATGTCTTCTGTCAATTGCCTGTTAAAACTTCCATCCTCATTTGAAAGGGATGATGTCCCTATTTTCAGGACAATCCTTTTGACATCCTTAAAAAGCTCTTTCCTGTCAATGATTTTAGCGGATTCCATCTCATCCCTTACCCATTTTGTCAGCAAGGCTTGCATTTAGCTTTTTATGAGTATATTTCCTTGCGTTCTTTCCTGCATAATCAGCCACTTTATGCCCTTTTCCCATAAGCACATATTTGTAAATCAAAAGCCCTTCCATCCCGACAGGGCCGCGGGCATGGATTTTGTTGGTGCTGATTCCTACTTCGGCGCCCTTACCATAACGGAACCCGTCAGCAAAGCGCGTGGATGCATTCCACATCACGCTTGATGAATCCACAAGGTCGATGAACCTGCCGGCATTGCTTTTATCTTCTGTCACAATGGCATCCGTATGGTGGGAACCGTATTTGTTGATATGGTCTATAGCCTCATCCAGTGAATCCACTATTTTTATGGATAGGATAAGGTCATTGTACTCTGTTCTCCAGTCCTCTTCTGTGGCATGAAGCAGGGCTTTTAGGAATCCCATATTTTTTAATAACGTAAATGAGCGCTCATCGCACCGCAGTTCCACGCCCGCCTCGTTGTATCTTTTTCCCATCTCAGGCAGGAATTTTTCTGCGATATCCCTGTGCACGAGCAGGGTTTCCATGGCATTGCAGACAGCCGGATACTGGACTTTGGCATCATAACAGACCTCAAGCGCCGTATTTATATCAGCGTCGCTGTCCACGTACACATGGCAAATACCCGCTGAATGACCAAGCACGGGAATCCGCGTGTTATCCTGGATGTATTTCACGAACTCGTTTGAGCCTCTCGGGATTATGAGGTTTATATAATCATCAAGTTTTAGCATCTCGTTTACTTCTTCCCGCGTCTCCATGAGCGCGAATGCGCCCGCAGGCATCCCTTCCGTGCCCTCAATGGCGTTCACGAGCACATCGAAGATAGCCCTGTTTGAGTGCGCAGCCTCGCTTCCGCCTTTGAAGATGGTGGCATTGCCGCTTTTCAGGCAAAGCGACATAATCTGCGGGACAACATCGGGTCGGGATTCGAAAATGACGCCAATCAATCCTATCGGGCAGCTTACCTGATAAAGCTCAAGACCCGTGTCAAGTTCGAGTGCGGAAAGTGTTTTTCCCACGGGGTCTTCGAATTTGATGACGTCTTTGATACCTGCAATCATCTCGTCTATTTTTATATTATCAACTTTCAGCCTTTTGACAATGGCTTTTGGGAGCCTGCCTGCTTCCACGAGTTTTTCTGCCTCTGCAATGTCTTTCTTGTTGGCTGAGATTATTTTTTCCCGGTCTGAGTCAAGAGCCTGCGCCATTGCTGCGAGGGCTTTGTCCTTTACGGCGCCAGGCACGCTCGCTAAAGGGATGGAGGCGCTTTTTGCGAGGGTTACTTTGGTGAGGAGTGGGGTGGACATGATCGAGAACTGCCTTCGTTGTAGTTATAAGTGGTGTTCTTTACATCATTTTGCTTTTTATAGATTTGTGTTTGGAGTGGCTGAGCGAAATATTTTAAATAGTTTCTACTATATACTTAAAACAGTATGCCGAGTATTTTTCTAAGCCACACGGCGTAAATAACTATTTTTGGGGACGTTATATCAGTTGCATCCATGAAAAGAGATTTAAAAGACCATCACAATAATAGACATACAAGAATGTCAAAGACAAAACCGCACATAGATTTACCAAAAGCCAAAATCGCTGAATTCTGCAAAAAGTGGAAGATACGTGAGTTCTCCCTTTTCGGCTCGGTGCTTCGGGAAAATTTTCGCCCTGACAGCGACATTGACGTCCTTGTCACCTTCAGCGAAGACGCAAAACATACCTTATTCGATCTTGTCCATATGGAAAAAGAACTCAAGGAGATTTTTGGACGAGAAGTTGACATAGTCAGCCGCAGAGGCATCGAATCCAGCAGGAATTATCTTCGCCGAAATGCCATTATAAATTCAGCAGAGGCTGTCTATGCAGCGTGATAGAGAATACATGCTTGACATCCTGGAAGCTGCAAAGCTCGCCATTGACTATATTGGCGATAAAACCAGAGAAGAATTTTTTGGAGACCTCCAGTGCCAGGATGCAGTAATCCGGCGCCTTGAAATCATAGGAGAAGCAGCGCGGCGAATCTCAGAAGAAACACAAGTTGCATATCCCGACCTGCCATGGAGCGACATGGTCGGTATGCGCAACATCATGATTCATGAATATGATGATGTCGACCTCGTAATCGTCTGGGAAACTGTCAATAATGACCTGCCGCCGCTGATTGATGCGCTGGAGAAGATACTTCAATTTCTGTAACGGCTGAGCCAAAAAAAGAAAATCACTTATTTACCGCGCGGACTTTACCCTTCGACTTCTTAGGATAGCGAACAGACCTCAAATGCGCATCAATAGGACCTTCCCAACCTTTTAACTTATCAGGATCCTCATCAATAAGCCTGAGAAGCTCATCCTCATCTTTTGCTTCGTATCTCTTCGCTTTCATAGTAATCACTTCGCTTTGTTATCATATAATTATTCGTACCAAAACGAGAAATGATAGTCCAAAAACATTTGCAATTGGCACGAAAATATGTAATTCACAGGAAAGAGGGTATGTGACCTACAGACAATATCCCAAGTCGTAATCTATTTACCATGCCTTTACAGTTTAGCAACCATGAAAGCGGTACTCGGGCTTGAGGACGGAACATTTGTTAAAGGAGAAGGTCTGGGAGTAGAAGGCATCGTCCTGGGCGAGCTTGTTTTCACCACCCAGTACACAGGTTACGAGGAAGCCCTGACAGACCCATCGTATAAGGGTCAGATACTGATGTTCACTTATCCGCTCATCGGCAACTACGGCATAAGCGGCGAAACCTTCCAATCAGATAGGATGCAGGCAGAAGGACTGGTTGTAAGGGAAGCATGCGACCATCCATCCCATCATAAATCAAAGCGCTCAATTTTTGAGTTCCTGAAGGATGAGGGCAAATCAGGCATCATGGGAATTGATACCCGTATGCTCACGATAAAAACAAGAGAGCACGGCACAATGAAAGCCGCTATAATAGTCGGGGACGATGACGGCGAGGAAGCTGTAAGGCTTGCGCGTGAGCAGCCCGATATAGGAGGTCTTGACCTTATTAGCAGGGTCACATGCAAAGAGCCGTACCGGGTAAAAGGGCAGGAAGACGGGGGCAACATCGTGCTCATGGATTTCGGTGCAAAGAGAAACATCGTAAAAAGCCTGAATAACCGGGGAATCAATGTCACTGTTGTTCCTGCAGCAACGAAGTTAAATGATATCATGAATTACGAGCCGGATGCCCTGCTTCTCTCCAATGGCCCGGGAGACCCGCAGCAGGCAATAAACGGCATCTCGGTTGTAAAAGAACTTGCAGGCCAATTACCCATTTTCGGAATCTGTCTCGGTCACCAGATTATCTCACTTGCACTCGGTGGAGAGACCTACAAGATGAAGTTCGGGCACCGAGGAGCCAACCAGCCTGTGAAGGACAAAAAGAGAGGTATCGTGTACATTACATCGCAGAACCACGGCTATGCGGTGGATGAGAGCAGCATGGATGAAAAAGAGGTATCTATCACGCAATTAAACGCCAATGACGGCACAGTAGAGGGGTTTGAGCATAAAAAACTGGATATAGTATCGGTGCAGTACCATCCTGAAGCGCACCCTGGGCCTCTGGATACGGAGAAGATGTTCTTTGACATGGTAGCTGAAACTGTTAAAAAGATGAAAGTGGTGGTTAAATAAAGCCTGCCGTTCACTTCAAATATTACCAGTTAAAAATTAAGAATAATAAGGATTGATTCATCTTATACAGGCCTCGTACATCGTACGGGGTTTGGGGTGACTGAAGGCGATAGGAGTTCTCATGCTCGCTTTGGTATTCAAAATCCCATAAAACCTCAAGCCTTATAAAACAGGCGCATATCAAATACTAAAAATTTCATCAACACAATGCTTAAAGATGTTAACTTACATAAAAAGAATCATACCATTAATTATTCAGGAGTGTAAAATATGAGTAATGTAGATTCTGCAGTTTTTTGCTTTAAAGAAGGTTTTGCATGTTCCCAAGCATTGGTTTCGATATATGGAGTACCTTTAGGTCTGGATCGCAAAAACGCATTGAAAATTTCAGGGGTTTTTCGGGGTGGCATGGCTCATATGGGCGAAACATGTGGAGCAGTAACTGGCGCTTTCATGGTCATAGGACTGAAATATGGAAATATTGAAGTTGATGATGAAAAGGCAAAAGAAATGACAAACAAACTTGCAAGAGAATTTGTGGATAAATTTAAAGCCCTTAATGGTTCGATTCTATGTAGAGAATTGCTTGGTTGTGATATTAGTACTCCGGAAGGAATGAAACTCGCAAAAGAGAGAAGGCTTTTTGAGACTGTTTGTCCAGATTTCGTCCAGAGTGCAGCAGAGATTATTGAGGAAGTGTTATAATGGAAGTAGTTTAAAAATAGGCAAATGCAATAGATATGAAGCAGATATGAAACCTGAATTTATAATTCTACAGCATGTGCAAGCTCTTTCAAAGTGATATATGCGCCTGAATAAAATATTATAATCCAATATTCAGATGAGAATCAAACTTCTTGAGCATCCTCTCGATGCCTCGGACTTTGCGAAGCAGTCCGAGGTCGTTGACTGGATAGTATTATTGGGTGAGACATAGAGAATAAATACTACAAATATACTGTAAAATTATACTATACCCAAAATAAAAAAGTCAAGTGAAATAATTGAGATTTAATTAGATAGATTTATTTTTGTGCTGTGACTTTGAAAGAGGCGATGTATATGGACGAACAGCAACTCAAAGCAATGTTAAAAGAGACCTTCGACACTGTATCAGGTGGATACGACGGCAAAGGACTCCGCTTCTTTCAGGCAAGCGCTGAGCACATGGCTTTCCTTCTCGGACTGCAAGGCAACGAGAATGTGCTCGATGTTGCCTGCGGAACCGGGCATGCGGCGCTGGCTATAGTTAAATCCCTTCCGACCGGATGGGTGACAGCCGTGGATTTCTCATCAGGCATGCTCGACCAGGCGCGGCGTAAGGCGGCTTCACTCGATGTCCGCAATGTCGAGTTCATGGAGCAGGACATGCAAAATTTGAATTTCCCAGACGGTCTCTTCGATGTCGCAGTTTGCGCCTTCGGCATTTTTTTTGTTGAAGACATGGAAAGCCAGCTTTCACGCATCGCTTCTACAGTCAAGCCCGGCGGCAAGATCATGGTCTCCAATTTTCAGGAAAACTACTTTCACCCATTAAAGGACATGCTCTACGAACGACTTGAGGCATACGGTGTGCAGCTGCCCCCTCAGACCTGGAAACGCATTTCTTCTGAGAAGGGTTGCATACAGCTCTTTGAGTATGCCGGGCTTACGAATATCACCGTCACCCAGAAAAACGTGGGATATCACCTTGACAGCGCAGAGCAATGGTGGGATGTAGTTTGGAACGCCGGGTTCCGCAGGATGGTCAGCCAGCTTTCCACGAAAGACCAAGAACAGTTCAAACGTGAGCATTTGGACGAAGTAGAAACCCTCAGAACCAGGGACGGTATCTGGCTAGACGTGGGTGTGCTGTTCACATGTGGCAAAACAAATTGAATTGATCCCAAAGGACATCACTGTAGGAGAAACGGATTATGGAACAATGCAAAATCGATTTTGAGTCTATCCCGTGGGAAATACCGGCAGACGGTGTTAGATTCAAAGCTTATAAACAGAACGGCAAACAGGTACGTTTAGTGGAATTTACTGATAAGTTTGTCGAAACTGACTGGTGTACCAAAGGACATATTGTGTATATTTTAGAGGGCAAATTGGAAGTAAATTTTGATGGAAATGTGGTTGTGTTCAACACTGGTGATGGATTATTTATACCGGCAGGCGAAAAAGATAAACACATTGGTAAGGCTCGAACAAAAGTTGTCAGGATGCTCTTCGTAGAAGGTGTTTTATGAAACGAATTGGAATTATAGGAGGACTGGGACCGGAATCAACCATCGATTACTATAAAGGAATTATCAATATTTTCCGACAGCGAGAATCTGGCCTGGCGGCTCCTGAAATAATAATATATAGTGCTGACGTAAACAGACTATTGGAATTGGCTGAAGCAAGAGAATGGAATAAACTTGTGGAGTGGTTGGTAGAAATGGTTAATGCACTTCACAATGCAGGCGCAGAGTTTGCTGTAATTGGTTCAAACACACCACACATCGTTTTTGACAAAGTCAAATCCAGGTCCCCCATACCTATGCTTAGTATAGTTGATGAAACATGCAAACGGGCATCAAACATGAAGCTAAAGAAACTTGGTCTCATGGGGACAAAATTTACTATGGAATCAGACTTTTTCCAGAAGGCATTTCACGATGCGGGTATCTCGATAATAGTTCCAATGAAAGATGAACAACAGTTCATTCATAATAAAATCATATCCGAAATTGCGCTTGGCATCATTAAAAATTCGACAAGACAAGAACTCTTATCAGTAGTAAAAAGCATGATAGACGAAGATTCTATTGATGGTTTGATTCTTGGTTGTACGGAACTCCCTCTGATTCTCGAAAAAGACGAATATGGTATTCCTTTCCTGAAAACAACGGCTATTCATATCGATAGCATCGTGGATTATTGCATTGGAAATTAAAAGGTAATTAAAATATTATCTGCTTTCAAATTTATCGCTGGATACATTAAGCCTTTTTCAAAGCGAAGTGAAGGCAATTCCATTTATTTTCATCCAATATTAATTTCGTGTCACGTTCTGTCAAAAAGCCAAAATAACAAACTTTCGATAGAAACCCTCATGCACCTGCGCCGTGATGTCCTGCAAACTTCATCACGGAGTCCTGTTTTATGGATAGTCTCTTGAATTTATATACTTTTAGCCTGGTTGATTTGGTTCTGGTTTCAAAGCCTTCTCAAATCATTTTTTGCGCCTGAAACTCATAGATATTTTTCACATCTTCCACCTGTCATCCACAGGAAAACACTCTTTAATCCACATAAGCACCTTATTCTCATAGATTATCCTGTATTCCCTTGAAAGCACAGGAACGTTCCCAAAAAAATCCTGCCGCACAATTTCCATTTTCAGTATATCCCGCCTTGTCTCAAGCTTATGCTCCCGCAGAATCCTTCCTATCGGGATATCGGCCTTCATGAGGTCGTCCCTTACCGCCTGCGGGATTCTTTTTATAGGCGCCAGGGATTTTGCCAGAACGTAAATAGTCCCTCCGGCATCCAATGTCACAAGGCGGCTGTTGACCTCGTCCCCGGTTTCGATATCAAGAAGCTTTGCGGTATCAGGTGTTGCCTTTATCACGCTTTGCTCAAGCGTTTTAACTACCACCGTTTTCCCTGTGAGCACCTCAAGGAGCTGCGTGACAGAGCCGTCAGTTCCTGCACAAATGCGCAGGCATGCTGGAATATCCGGCCTTTTAAGCGCATCCCACAAATTCAGGCTCCCTGCACATCTTTTTTTGCCATTTTTAGGCGTTCCTTGGCAGTGTAACCGGTGGCTTCTTCCAGGAAAACCCTGTAGCGTTTGTTTGTGTCCAGAATAACATCGTCTTTAACGTCTGTGTTGGATTCGGTTTCCACGCACAGCTTTTTGTTATCAACCCGGACAGTTAACTGTTTGAAAGCACCGTAATTTATTGTGTATTTCCCATTCTCTTCCTTTATTTGCGCTGGAAAATTCTTCTCAAGTTCTGCCCTGATTCGCCCTGCATCAGGCGAAAAACCTCGTTTAAATGAGTACACCGTAATAATATCACCTTCATATCACAAGTGTCTGCTTATGATTAAAAGATTACTAATAAAATTTAATGATGAGGCGTTTAGCTGATTCCTTTAAACTTGAACTCCCACAGACCTTCGCCTTTGATTTCTTCATGTTTTAAGTGCTCTATCTCATGTGCTATATCGTATGCCGTAGAACCTTCAAAAACAAGTTCTTTTTCCGTGAGCTCTTCAACCTTAATCTCTTTTTCAACAGGACGAACGGTCGCTTTGATAATACGGCCGCATCCTATCCTGATTTTATAAGGTCGCATGACGAGCATCCTGACTTCCTCATCGCCGCACTTTTCAAGCCTGTGTACCGTTCCCTCCTCATCTATAAGAACCGGATTGACGAAGAGGTATATCTCTTCAAGGGAATATCCTGTTTTCTTATTGTCATCATAAACTGTGGTCTTGTCCATTACTGCAATAGTCTTTATATTCCCGGATGAATAGCTCCAGTCGCCGCCATCTCTTAACGAAAGTAAAAGCGGAAGGAAAGCATCTGCAGGTAAATCAAAACCTGAAATCAGTTTTCTTTCTTCATTTGTGAATTCAATTGTTTTCTTGAGATTTTGCATATCCTCTAAATATTGGTTCGCATTGTCCTTAAAAAGCTCGCAGCTATAGAATATATATACATATCCACCCTCCGACGTCGCCAACTGCGCCGCTTTCATGGTTCGCCGGCCGATGTCTACGCCGATCACCGTTCGTGATGGATGGGCAATCCGCATAATCAGCACGCCTATGTCTGTCCTTGTGTCATCGCCGTCAGATCGAACAGGGGCAGAAACATACAGACGGCGAT
>JAPZAO010000036.1 GCA_027460615.1 Candidatus Methanoperedens sp. | reverse complement strand
GGCTTTTCTCGACGTAATAGCTTATATTGTTCTGAAATCTTAAATCTTTTTGAAAAAACAATATATACAGGGGACATTTACATTAGAAGTGAACATTGACAACATGAAATACCTATTCCAACGGTTAAGTACTGAGGCGGAATGTAGCACGGAGCAAAGTCTGTGTGTTTTCATTTTTTAAACGGAGAGAATGGAGGAATTTTGTCCCACAGCCTGTCTAACGGTTACGTTTCGTCTTAGTTGTGTACCCTGTTATTTTTAAGTAATTTATATCAAAAATTCCTCCTATCTTTTTACTCGCCCAAAAAGTTTATCTTCTATGGGATTTATTTAAAATGAGGATTAGTGGGATTATGAAAAATATTATATATTCTACAATATTGATGGTTGGTTTTGCTTTTTTAATAGGGAGTGTATCTGCCCAAGATAACTTTTACTATGGTAATCTTCACTCTCATACGTCATATTCTGATGGAATGTTGACACCTGATGATGCATTTGCTTATGCCAAAGATGTTTCAAAAATAAATTTTTTGGCTATAACTGATCATGATTATATGTTAAACAATACAGAGTATGAAGACATGCTTCAACAAGCAAATAACCACACTAAAGATGGAATTTTCGTAGCTATTCAAGGATTTGAATGGTCTTCCGGTAACTATGGGCATATCCCAGTGATAAATACATCAATATTTACCAGTCATAAAGTTACACCGACATTAATTGAAATTTACTCGTTTGTGAGGAATAATTATGGAATTGCATTTTTTGCACATCCTGCATGGCCGGGCAACCGTTTTGAGTATTTTAGTTCACTGGACGGAGATGATGTAGTAGATGGTATTGAAGTTGGAAATGGTTATAACTATGAGGAAATGAAATATGCTACTTTTGAGTATAGCTATATAGAAGCTCTGGACAAGGGGTGGCATGTTGGTGCAATAATTAATCAAGATAACCATCATGCGAACTGGGGTAATGGAAGAGGATGGATAGCAGTAATTGCACCGAACCTAACCAAACAAAACATATTAACCGCGATCAAAGATAAGAAATATTATGGCACTGAAGATAGAAACTTTGAGCTCATTTTTAAGGCGAATGGACATTGGATGGGTGAGAAATTTATAGCGGGAGACAATATTACATTTAATATAACTTTAAAAGATAATGATATAGGGGATAATATATCTTCGATAGATTTATATGAGGATGGAAAAGTAATTAAATCAATATCTATAAGTTCAAATAACTATGCATGGACACCGATAGTTACTCCTGCTGTCGGGAGTCATTACTATTTCATAAAAGTAACAGAAGAAGATGGGGACAGGATATGGTCAAGTCCGATATGGACAATTGCAGATTATGATGTGCGTGCCATAGGGCTTTCATTTTCGCCAGATTATCCATTAATTGGAAATGATACAATTTTGACAGCAAAAATTATCAATCAGGGAACCTCAAGTGTAGAAGTTAAAACAAATTTCTATTATGATTACAAAAATGATGAACATTTGATTGGCATAGTAACAAAGAACGTCTCTTCAGACGAAATTACAACAGCTTCAATTAACTGGACGGCAATTAAAGGCACCCATACGATATATGCTGTAATCTTGCCAATAAATGGAGACAATCCATATGACAATAATATCTCAAGGGAAATAAGAGTTTCAACAGGCAATATAAAGACTAGAATTACGGCATCCGAAAACTTTGGAATGGCCACTAATAAGACAGTAAGAGAATTGTTTGATATTACAATGGAAGTGCCATTAGGAACAACAGCATTAGAAGCTTTAAAATCTGTTGCCACAGTAAATGAAGCAGGAGGACTCATAAATGGCATAAACGGAATAGAGGCAGATTACGTTAGTAACTTGTATTGGTTCTATTTTGTGAATGGTATTACTGCCCAGGTAGGTGCAGGGGACTATATTTTAAATAATAGTGATGTGATAAGATTTGACTACCAAAAATGGGCTCCAAATGCCCCTTACTGTGAAGTATTGGATTACCCAGAGCCGTTTTTCCATGGATATAATGGTGTAGTTTGGAACACCACAATTGTATATCCTAATAGTTCAGATAACTATGAAGTAATCTCCCAAAGTATTAAGGATAAGTTAGTTGAACACGGTGTACCGAATAGCATAATAAATATTAAATCAGATGCTGAAATAACTAGTGTAGAAAAAGAGAAAAATAATCTAATTCTTATAGGGACTCCTTCAGAAAATAAACTAACTGATTATATTAATTCCAACCATACTGAACTGGGAATGACAGCATATTTTGAAGGAGAAAGAATAATTGATTTATGGGATAATATAACCTATTATGAAGAGGGTCTTATAGAGGCAATTGATAACCCCTACGATGGTATATCAACATGGATGGTGGGTCCAGTTGTATGGTTGATTTCTGGGACAAATACTAATGCAACAATGGCTGCTTCTAGAATACTTATAGAAGAACCAAATAAACTCAATAGATTTTGGGTTATTATTCCAAAGGAAGCGCCTTGGCCAAATATAACATCATTCGCTCCCCACTCACCAGTGCATGATGACCAAGGTGCTATCCGAACCTTTTACATCACTGCTAATCAGACCGTGAATGTAACCTGGTACATTAACGGTACGCACGTTCAGTTTAATGAAAGTGTTATGGAAGCGCAATATACCAATACCAGTGCAGCGCAAGGCATATGGAATGTTACTGCGGTTGCTAGTAATTCAAATGGTATTACTATGCAGATCTGGATTTGGATTGTGACGCCTATTCCGACCGAAGGTAGTATCTCAGGATTCAAAGTCAATGACACCAACGGCAACGGAAAATGGGATGCAGGTGAGAAAGGTATATCAAATTGGACTATCAGGCTGATTGGCATCACCGGCAAAGGAAAAGAAGCCGAAGTCATCAGAAAAGAAACTTTCACCGATGCTACGGGTTTCTACAATTTCGATAATCTTTCAGCAGGTAGATATTTTGTAATTGAGAAGCTCGAAAAAGGGTTTGTGCCTACCAGCTCCCCTGTTAAGCGTATAAAGATAGCCCAAGGTAAGAATTCCATGAACAACAATTTCACGAACAGGCCAGTACACAGTCTGAATATAATAAATGGCCAAATAGACATTGATGACTATGAAGTTATAAACAGAGTAAACCGAGAAATAGACAAATATAAAGAAGATATGGAATGGAACTGAGCCTACCTATAGTGTCGTAGAGATGAAGGGATAGATAGGAGAATTTGTCCACTTTTTATCTCTACTGCTTTTAAAGTTGGTCATTTTTGAATTATTATATATGCGTTCAGAACCCAATTCGTTGATTTTTAGTTATACCGAAGAGCCTCCTTCCCCTACTATTTCCGTGCCCTCATTTTTAGTGCCATGATTGTTATCTTGGTTCAAGAAGCTCCAATGGATGAACAAACCCATATCATCTGCAGCGAATACAACCGTACTATGTGGGTGCCTCTGCGCTCTCTATCAAAAAAGAAGGATTACGCTGGATAAAGGAATCCTATCTTACCATTTAGCGATTTGAAGATGTTCTCAAGTTGATAGAACTTAAAGTTATCCATTAAATTTCACTCCACAACAATCCCAGCGTACCCCACAACCGCAGCTAAATCCCCTGTTGTATCGCCGCTCGTGCTGTATTTGAGCAAACTGGCTTTTTTCGCGCCAAGCTTTTTCGTTGCCGTAAGCATCGCCGCGATTGGACCGTATCCGCAGACGCTGGCGCTGCGCTCGTATAATTTGCGGTAAAATCCAGGGATATCGAATTCCAGGATTGAGCTTATATAATACGCATCATTCTCCCGCGCCACTTTATC
Organism: Candidatus Methanoperedens sp.; assembly: GCA_027460615.1. Taxonomy (GTDB): domain Archaea; phylum Halobacteriota; class Methanosarcinia; order Methanosarcinales; family Methanoperedenaceae; genus Methanoperedens. Next base: position 1,637 of record JAPZAO010000036.1, on the reverse strand, counting down.
AGGTTTATAATGGGTAAAATCGCTTGATGCTATTATCACGACTTTCTTCCTGACCTTCCGAATTGCCTCTACCAGTTCCATCCCCACGTCCAGCGCCGTCTCTTCATCCTGCATTCCCATGCAGATGGGGACGATATTGAAATCCCCGAACCTGTGCTGCAAAAAAGGAAGCTGCACCTCTATGGAATGTTCGTATTTGTGGGCTGCCTCATCGAGGTCGATTATCCTTTTCGGAAGCGCTTTGATAAACTCACTGTCCGAGCCGACTTCCCCGAGCGGCGTGCTCCAGGATTCACCGGAAACCGATACAGGCGAGCCGTATCCTGTATGATTAGGCCCGAGAAGCACGAAAGTATCGGCTTTGGGCAATGCTGAATATACAAAAGCCGCCGTATTTCCGGAATAGATATAACCGGCATGGGGCACCACGCCCCCCAAAACCTGTCTTTCGCTTGGCGGGACGCCTTCAAAGCACCTGCTGATTTCCCTGTCCAGGTCGTTTTTACTGCGCGGGTAAAACTGCCCCGAGACTGCGGGTGCTCTCATATTCGTTTATAATTCAGCTTCGAAATCAGCTACCGTATAGGTTATTGTATCTCCTCTTTCCTCAAGAGTCTTTTTCGCCATGAGCCAGTATATCAATGCGAGGGCTTTCCTTCCCTTGTTATTGGTGGGAATTACAAAGTCCACATTGGTGGTCGAATTGTTGGTATCGCAAAGACCGATGACGGGTATTCCGATATTAACCGCTTCATTCACTGCCTGTAAATCTCCTGAAGGGTCTGTTACCACCAGGATGTCGGGTTCTATGAATAAATGCAACTTCGGGTTTGTCATAGTCCCGGGAATGAACCTGCCCGTTACCGCTCTTGCTCCTATCACTTTTGCGAACATTTCGGAAGGATAATGGCCATATTGCCTTGCCGAAACTACCAGTATCTTTTGCGGGTCGTATTTTGCAAGCAATTTCGCTGCAAGCCGTATCCGCTGGTCTGTCGCCTGTATATCAAGGACATATAAGCCGTCCGTCCTCACGCGATATACAAACCGCATCATTTCCTTTGTCTTCTGCTGTGTTCCTATATGAATTCCCGCGGTGAGATACTCATCCTGGGGAATAATAGATTCATAACCTGTGTCCTGTTTTACATCCTGTTTGATATCAATGACATTTTCCATTTCAATCACACCTTAAGTTGCTTTTCTCAATGTTTTTACTGCTCTTTTCACTGTAATGGGGATTACGCCTTGTTCTAATTCCATCATTGCAATATCGATGGGTTCGCCCCTTCCTATATCTATCAATACCGGAGCACCAAGGGAAATCTGGAGCGCCCTTGCGCCGATAATCCTTGCCCGCTCATATCGTGTTAATTTAGTTTCACTCACCTGCGTCACCTCAAAACAAATACCCGAAAGTTTAATAAATGCACTTTTTATATATTCCTCGTATTTAAATACGAAGTATTTTTCCCAGAGTCCCTCTGAGAGTGGTTCATGTTCTATTCATTTTGCCGATCCTATAGAAAATGGGGTTGTTGAGATTTGAACTCAAGTCACGGCGTCCCGAACGCCATAGGATGGACCAGGCTACCCTACAACCCCTCCTCACTGGTACGGTGCAAGCAGGTCCACCA
>JAPZAO010000035.1 GCA_027460615.1 Candidatus Methanoperedens sp. | reverse complement strand
CAATGCCCTGCTGCGAACCGTTAGTAATTAATATATCGCCAGGTTCTATCTTTAACCCGTTCTTCCTGAGATATCTTTCAGAAATGAACTCTCTCAAAGGTAGATATCCTTCACTCGTACTGTATTGAAGAACATTCCTGCCATCCTTTGCCAAAACCTTTGTGGAAGCTCTTGCAATTTCTTCCACGGGGAAAAAGCCGGGATTCGGAAGTCCGCCTGCAAATGATATAACTTCAGGCTGCTGGGTTACTTTCAATATCTCCCTGATGAATGACTTGCGTGTGGTCTTCATTCTGTCGGCAAATCTGTTGTTCATGCAGGTCTCCTTTTATTCATCAATCCGAGTTAAGTATTTCTGTATGTGACACTTGATTATTTTGTTTTAATTCAGGTGCAAGGTTCTAATTATTTTCTCCTATTTCGCCTGATTATAAGTACTACTAAAAGTGTCGTTACTGCCATAAAAACCTCAAATCCGGCAGCCTTTTCGGTAGGGCTAACCATATGAGTTCCGGTTTGAACTCCTGTCAGAATTTGTGTCGGGATTCCTGTTGGAGCTTTGTTTGTTTCAACTGGCGCTCCTCCTATTTTTATCAGCCATGCGTCACTAATACCAGACCCGTACGATTTTGTATTGCCTGCAAGTATATATCCACCATCTATCGTCTGCTGAACAAAGTAAGCCACATCTCCGTAAGTTCCTCCGAATGTCCTGTTCCATTGCTCGTTGCCATCAGCATATGTCTTAATCAGCAAGGCATATGAATAAGGCATGTCAGACTTATAAAAAGTTGTTAGTCCTGCAAGAATAAAGCCTCCATCCGATGTTTGCCGGACTGAAGTAGCTGCATCATCGCCTTTTCCCCCGAATGTTTTATCCCATTGTTCGTCACCGTTAGCATCGGTTTTGATAAGCCAGGCATCTTTTTTGCCTGCACCGCTTACCCCCAATAAGATTGCCAATGTTAGTACAACTGCTATTCTGAAGGTAATCTTTCTGTAAATATTATCCATAAATACTTTCAAATATAATTTATTTAAATTATTACCACAAATAGCTTATGTTCAATGACTACGATAATGCATAATTAATATCACAAACTTAGTTTCGATAATGTGTACAACTTCGATGAAATTTGTTCTTTTGGGTCGTGGTTAACGTTTCTTATGCGCCTGATTTTCAGGTTTTAAAACAATCGTTCTGACTTCCCATTGCCTTTACATGCACCCAATCGCCGTGACCAGGATTCTGAGGTTTGCGAGACGGCGCGTAGCATGAAATATAGAAGTTTTCTTATCTTGCAATCTGGCTCCAGCTGAGTTTCTTTAAAGGTCTTTATTTACAAATACAAAAGAATCAGTGCTGATTTCTTTAGAATTTCAACCACATCCCTCTTAAGAAATAAGGGATATAACAATTACTGAAGTTATTATGGCAATAGATCCTGTATGTAAAATGACCGTCGAAGAGGCAAGCGCGCAGCACAAGACTACATATCAAGAGGAAATTACTTCTGTTCAGCAGCGTGCAAGAATGCCTTTGAGGCTAACCCGGCTAAATATCTGAAAGAAAAACCATGGTGGAAGTTCTGGTAGCTCAATGGAAGGAGCACTGGGGAATACTCGATGAACGATTATTTAAGTGGGTTAATATGAAAAAGATCGCAGGTGTACTATTACTTCTCATGATTACTTCTATTCCTTCTACTCTTGGGGCATACTCTGGTAATTCTACAACACCAACCGATAATAATACATATTTCACCAGGATTTATGTTGATGGAGCGAATGCTGATTCCAGTGGTTATAAGCTTCTTCTGAGAGCAAGTGAGCGCCATGCAGAGACTCACTTCCAGCCTTAACCTAGGGGAACAGGTTTTTTGTAGGTGTACATTTTAAATTCACCTCCAGCTCCATTTATAGCAGGTCTTTCTTTTTCTCCTCAAATTCCTCTTTACTTATCTCTCCCCTGGCGTACTTTTTCTTCAGGATTTCAAGCGCAGATTCTTCTCCTCTTTTAGCTCCGCCGCCTTCCCATAAATATTTGATAAGTAGCACAAGCCCTATGATTACCAGTATCCAGAATATCAGCCCCAAAATCCACATTCCATAGCCCATACCATAACCGTAACCGTCCATCATTCCAAATTGCATATTTGACCTCCACTAATAGCATTTGATTTTATACTATAAAAAAACATTGTCAAGCATAAACAAGATCGTGAAAGACTTTGGGAGGGCCGGCAAAAGTGGGTTTGGTGATGAGGACACAATCATAATTTGTTTGCCTTATTCAACACAGCAACTCATTGCGACTGCTCATGTTACTATATTCTCCTTGGTACGCATACCATCGCATTCGATTTGCATACCATGTGGCAGCTCCCATCTCCCACACAGTTACCAGCATTTACAGCGACTGAGATTTTCCTGCCATTTAATTCCTGAATCTCGTAAACTTCTCTTGAGCAGACTTTAACGCACATCCCGCAGCCGTTGCATTTTTCCTTATCAACATATTCGATAAAGGCCGGAGTCCATTTTTCGCCTGACTTTGTCTCTCCATGATAATATTCTACATCATCAAGTTCACAGCAACAACTCTTCATTTCTCTGCACTCACTATTTCAATGTTGCTGGATTTACAGGCAGGACAGATAACGCTTTTTCCAAGTCCCTTAAATTTGTTTTCGCAATCCAGGCAAATGTATTCTTTTAAGTCCATTTCTATATTTTCTATATTTAATTCAGGCATATCTCCAACCATGCACATATTTTTTCACCTCAATTTCATGTGTATATCTGTCAGCGTCCATTTCTCATACCACGGTAATGATTTTAAGATTTCTTCTATGTTTTTTCCAAGCTTTGCAGCATAATTACCCGCTCTATGAATGTATTGATATGACATTCCAAGGAAACCTTCAGCTTCATGCTTCTCTGCGTCCAGTAAAGCCTCTCTGAGACCTTCCTCGTATGCAGGCATAAATTTCGGAAGCTCCCCTGAAATATCGATACCTGCTTTAGCTGCATAATTCATTGTATTTTCTATATACACATGCATTCCATAGATTTGTCCTTCTGATGCATATCTTTCTGCATCTTTAAGCATTTCAGAGATTCCTTTTTCATATTCTGGCTTTAGCCTTTCAAGCTCGCCACTAATATCCTTGTTGAGTTTTACAGCAGTCTCCTTTGCCTTTGATACATAAAAGTCAACATCGGACAAAACATTCAAATCTGCACTCTGCTGTGCTCTTTTAAGAAATCTTTCCAGGTCGTTATTTCTGTCTTCAGGAGTCTTTTCCCTGTCTGCTTTTTCTTCGATTTTAATTTCCTCAAGCACCGAACCAGCATCTCCCATCGCTGTTATTTTGCCAAGCTTCATGTGCGCAGTGCGGTCGCAAACATTCCTGACAAACTCCAGGTCGTGAGAAACTATAACAAATGTCGTCCCGGTCTCTTTTCTTGCTGTCAGAATGGAGTTTGCAACCTCGTTCTTTGTGATCGGGTCCATCGTTCCTGTTGGTTCGTCGAAAATAATAATCCTCGGCTCTCTTATGAGAACCTGCGCCATTGTCACCCTCTGACGTTCTCCAACACTGAGCTCATATGATGTCTTTTCCAGAATCTCACGTGCTGTATTTTCATCAAAGCCCACTGCTTTTAATGCAGCTATCGCTTTTGTTCTTGCGAGTTCAGGCTCAAGTTTTAAACCTATCGAATCGGTCAGATTAGATAATACATTCCTGTGAGGGTAAAGGGAATATTCCTGATGCAAGTAACCAATATGTGGTTTTGCGCGTCCCCTGAAATCTGTTCCTTTCTCGGTCATATCAACCCATATATCCCCGATTCTTACATCCACTTTTCCGCTGTCTCTCTCCATAATGCCTGCTATGATTTTAGAGAGTGTTGTTTTACCTGCTCCGCTTATGCCCAGTATACCGAAAATTTCTCCTTCGTCGACTTCGAAGCTCACGCCATTTACGGCAGGAATCATACCTTTTGAATAGGAATAATATTTTTTCTTCACATCCTTAAGAATAATGATTGGTTCACCGACAACTGCTTTGCCCTCATTCATCACTCCGGTCATTGCAGAGAATTTTTCAATAATTTCATCCGGTTTTCCTGTTTCTATAATTTCTCCTTTCTCTAAAAGAATCGCTTTGTTTGTCAGATCATGTAAAACGCCAGGCAGATGCGAAGTAACAAGCATAGTCATGTTGTGTTCCTGTTTTGCTTTTAATATGCTATCATGCACCAGCTTTGCAGTTCTTGGATCAAGTGTTCCGGTTGGCTCATCCGCAAGCAAAAGCATTGGGTATTTCGCAAGCTGCCTTGCCAGTACTACGCGCTGTTTTTCTCCCCCACTGAGTTCTTTTCCAGTGTAAGTCATTCTATGGCTGAGCTTCACTTTTTCTATCAATTCTGCTGCAATATAGGGACGTTTTTCTTTAGGAATATCAGAATATTCAAAGCTGCGAATGATATTCTCAAGAACTGTCTCATCGCCATATAATCCAAAGGTCCGCTGCATCATGATAGCAGTCCTGTCCATGATTTTCCTGTGCATGCCATTCGAATTAAAATAATTCACCCTTTTCAATTCTGTTTTTATGTCACATTTTGAGCATGCTTTGCCTGCATTACTTGGAGGATTTACTTTACCGCATTTGGGACAGGAGGAAATATTAAAAATGACCTCGCCAGTAATATCTTCAAATTCCTCAAAACCTCGAAGCAAATGTAAAAGAGTACTTTTTCCTGCACCGCTCTTCCCGATTATACCGATACTATCGCCTTCATTTATGTCCAGGTTTATGTTCTTGAGAATCTGTTTTCCATTAGCACTTATGCTCAAATCACGTATCTCAATCAAAGCTGCCATTTTAACTGCTCCTTTTGTTTTTGACAACCTCGCAAGAAAGAATTCCTTCAAACATTTCTTTCACATGCTTATCCGAGAGATCAAGAATTTGTGAGATAATCTCGTTCTTTATTGAGTAAACCACAAATTTTCCATCTTTCTCGGTGTTGACAAGCCCGCAGTTTCGTAAGCATGACATGTGGTGTGATACAAGGCTCTGGTCTTTTCCTGTTGCTGTGCAGATATCATTCACGCACATCCCACCGTTTTCTTTCAATGCGTAAAGTATTGAAAGCCTGGTTTCATCGCTCAATGCGCTGAAGAAATATTTTTTTGCTGTAGTCAAATCTCCATTTAACATATGTATATATGTTCATATGTGGTATTATAAATAAGTTTTGGTTACAAGATATTGTCTAATTATGGGGATACAGACCAACCATATGTCTAAAATTTTCAGTATTTATTGACCATAAATACTCTACATCATTATTGTGAAAAATTTTTATAAGATTCAACAGCTTGTTTCTCTCCAATTTTAACACTATGCCCGCTTCTTCTGCGGGAGTTCTTCCATCCAATCCCATATGTGGATGCACCAAATTGTAACAATTGTCCATAAGTTTCAAGA
>JAPZAO010000034.1 GCA_027460615.1 Candidatus Methanoperedens sp. | reverse complement strand
ATACCCAAGGCACCGCCGCCGTTCAAACTATCGATATTCGCGCCGCTGAAATGAGCAAACACATCCTACCATTTCGCCCCGAAGGGGGGCGGCGAAGTGTGTGTGGTCTAGATCAATGTGGAATATAGTAATATCAATATCGGAGTCATGCTCTTTCGCGATTATGGATTCTTTTGTGGCATACATGCAGCAAACCGAGGAACAGTGTTTCCTGTCTATCCGTGGATTGCGCGAGCCCACACACTGGATAAAAGCTATCTTCTTCGGGACTTTGCCGTCCGACTGCTTCGTGACGTGCCCCTGGGTCGGACCGCTTGCGCTCAACAGGCGCTCGAACTGAAGTGAGGTGATAACATCGGGATGGTCGAACCTGTACTGTTTTAGCAGAGAAGGGTCAAAAGGCTTAAAGCCGGTCGCAAGAACGACTGAGCCAACGTCCAGTTCGATCTCTTTGTCTTTCTGCTCGTAATCCACTGCTTTTGGCCCGCATACTTTCTTGCACACGCCGCATTTGCCTTTTGTGAGATATATGCATTTTGAAGCATCGATAGTCGCAACCCTGGGTATCGCCTGGGCAAAAGGAATGTAGATGGCTTTACGCTTGCTCATCCCGGCATTGTATTCGTCCATCACCTTTGTCGGGCATTTCTCCGTGCAGGTGCCGCATCCGGTACATTTCGTCTCATCCACGTACCGCGCTTTTTTAACCACTTTAACTTTGAAATCCCCGGCTTTGCCTGTTATAGATTTGACGTCGCTGTATGATAATAATTCGATATTGGGATGTCTTCCCGTTTCCACGAGTTTGGGCGAGAGTATGCACATGGCGCAGTCATTGGTCGGGAAGGTCTTATCCAGCTGCGACATCGTTCCGCCTATGCTCGGTCTTGACTCTATAAGATAGGTCTTGAATCCGCTGTCCGCAAGGTCAAGGGCTGCCTGTATCCCTGCTATGCCGCCTCCGACAACTGCTACCGAGCCTTTCATTCAGCCGCCTCCGCTTCCACCGCTGCTTTGGTCTCGATTTTTGCCTCAGCTTTTTTCTCTTCTTTGCCAATGGAGCCAATAAGTTTCGCCGTAGAAACCATGTTTTTATCGAGTTCAAGCTCTTTCTCGCTAAGTCCCATCGCAAGACCAATAAGCTGTGTGAAATAAAGTATTGGTAATCCGATAACGGTATTATGCGCCTTTTCCACCATTGACTGCTGGCCGTCAAGCAGCATATGGCACATGGGACATGCGACCACGATGCAATTTGCACCCGCTGCTTTTGCCTCATCGAATAATTTCTTTGTAAGAATGAATGCGTAATCCTGTTTGCTCATCAGGAGATTCCCGCCGCAACATTTTGTTTTCTGGGTAAAAGGAAGACATTCCGCGCCAGTGGATTTTATAAGATTGTCAAGAGATGTCGGATTTTCCGGGTTGTCGAATTTTGATACTTCGGAAGGGCGGACAAGAAGACAGCCGTAGTATGGAACGGCTTTTATGCCTTTTAATGGTTTTACGAATTTTTTGGCTAATGCATCAACACCGACATCATTTACCATTACATCAAGAAGATGTTTGATTTTAACACCATCGTATTTTTCCCCGAGCGCCCTTTCAATTTTTTCCCTGAAAGCATCGTCGGTTTTCATAGCTTTATCGGCTCTTGACAGGTTATGCGAACAGATACTGCACGGTATCACAAGGTCAAGCCCGGTTTTCTGTGCCAGCATATTGTTTCTCGCCGAGAGACCCATGGACAATTCCTTATCGAAGATAGCTTCAAGCGCGCCGCAGCAGTTCCAGTCCTCGATTTCGGTAAGCTCGATGCCTACCGCCTTACATACGGCTTTTGTGGATGCATCGTATTCGCGCGCCGTGCCATGAAGGGTGCAGCCCGGGTAATATGCAAGTTTCATTTTTTCTCCACTTCCTCAAAAATACGTTTTAGCTGGTTATTGCATTTGATTTTATGCGGCAGGATGCTGAGTTTTCCTTTCTTGAACAATTCAAGTCCCATCGGTGCATATCCTATCAAGCCGCCAAGCCCTTTTGTCTTGAGCATGAACGTGCCGCTGACGCCTGCTTCGTACCATCTTCCGTTGCTCTTGACCGAATCGATGAAAAGATTATCAAAAAGCGGTTTCGGATTGTTGAGCTTGATTTTCCCTGCTTTTGCCTCACGCTGCGCTATCGCACGGATAGCCCCCATCACTTCTGTGATTTTCACATCCTGCGGGCAGCGCTCGTAGCAGAGATAGCAGGAAGCGCAAAGCCAGAGGGAATCGTCGGTCAGGACTTCATTGCGCATGCCCAGGAGCGCTTTCCTGAGTATCTTGCGCGGATTGTAACCTTTGTCTATCTCGGTTACAGGACAGCCAACAGTGCAGCCGGTGCAGTTAAAGCACTTCTTGATGTTTTCACCGCCGGGCTCACTGGCTATTTCATACTTGAAATTCGGGTCAAGCTCGCTTGTTTTAATCATTTGCCCGCCTCCAGTTGCCGTGCAAGGAATACAGTAAGGTCAACCACATCAAAATCATATTTCTTTATCGCGTCTTTTTCGCTCTTCAGGCAGTTGAAGTGCGCAAGGCATTTTGAACAGGTTGTTATCATTGTCTTTGCTCCTGTCGCCTGCGCCTCATCCATCCTGGTAATGCGAAGGGCTTTTGTCTGCTCATTGCAGTTCATGAAGCTGCTGACGCCGCAGCACAGGGCTTTGTCTTTTGAATGTTCCATCTCTTTCAATACGGCGCCGTTGGAGGTCAGAGCCTTGCGCGGCGCATCGTAAACGCCCATGTGTCTTCCGAGCCTGCACGGGTCATGGTACGTTACTTCAGAGTTTATCTTCAGCCCGAGTTTATCAAGAAGCTCGGAGATATGGATAACCTTGATTCCAAACTCGTAATCTTTTGAAAAAGTTCGGTAGCATTCGGCGCAGCTTGTTATGAGGGTATCGATGCCGCTTTCCTTGAGATATGTAATATTATAATTTTTAAGCCTGTCAAAAACATCTTTTTTTCCCTGCCAGAGTACATCATGGCCGCAGCATTTCATCTGCAATACTTGGGGTTTGATGCCCAGTTTATCAAGGAGTTTGAGCGATGATGCAGTGATCTCCCCGAAATCGGTTTTTACATCATGTAAGAACAAGCCCATCGAATCCACGCACCCCGGGAAGTAGCCGTATTTCGAATCCGTGGTTTTCTCGATTTTGCTCCCGTTGAGCTTTGAACTCAGTTCAGCAAGCTCGGTGAAAACGCCAAGATGCGCCACATCAAGCGCCTGTCCCCCCTCGCGTTCTTCTTTTATGAAGCTTAAGAAATCCACCTGCTGCGGACATTCCTGGGGGCATAATCCGCATGTAAGGCATGTCCAAATGTCTTTTGTCTCGAGCCCGTAGACATTGGCATTGTAAATTGAACTGCGCGGCGAAGTCTTTGAAACTCGGCGCATCGGGCAAATAGATGTGCATTTACCGCACTGATAACAGGATTGTACGTTGCTCGTTTGAACCCACCGGCATTTTTTTGGTTTATAACGTTTTTTAATTAGAAGGTATAATTGGTTTTAAACATTTCGATTTTAATGCCACAGCATCATGATTAATAATGTTCAATCTCATTTAAGACTTTTTTCACCCTATTTGTTAATAACAGCACGGTCACCTATCGAAAATATCAGGTTGTTTACTTCCTGTGATGTCGGTTCCCTGTTGTATTCCATCTCAAGGATGTCGATTATCGCACTGTATGTGCAGTGCAATCGGTCTTCCGTTTTTCTTCTCGCAAAACGTGTCATATTTTACAATTGATGTAAACGCTGTGCGGTATATTAAGGGTTTTGGTTCGTATAAATACGAATAACAATGATTGGATATCTATGGAAGAATATTTGTACCGCCGACTATATACAGGACGGAAGTTTAAAGTCATATAAAAACAAGTATAAGATGGTGATATTTTTGGTTAATTTAGATGATCCGGTTATTAAAGGCTATCTCATAAATCTCGTCGGGGAAGAAGGGTTTAAAGTCGTGGCGAATATGCCCGAAGGTGAAGTCACTGATGAAAAAATCGCCCAGGCGACAGGCGTGTTACTGAATATTGTAAGGCGTACGCTATTTATTCTATATGAGAACAGGCTTGCAATCTATCGCAGGGAAAGAGATACGGACAGCGGATGGCTGACTTATTTATGGCAGCTTGACCTGTCAAATTTAAACAACCAGCTTGAGCTTGAATCCAAAAAACTTCTGAAAAATCTCAAGACAAAACTTGAATTTGAGAATGATAAAATATTTTATGTATGCGAAAAACAGGACGGACGTTTTCTTTTTGAAACGGCGGCCGAACTGGAATTCAAATGCCCAATCTGCGGCGGGGAATTGAAATACCAGGAAAATGAACCTGTTATTAAAGCCCTGAAACAAAGAATTAACCAGCTTGAAGAAACGATTTCAAGCGCTTCCGTTTAAATGAACGATTCCCGTCAAAACCTGAAAGAAAAAGATGCCATAGCGCTTCTTGTAAGTTCAGGTTGCTCGTCCGATGTGATAGAGCACTGCAAGACTGTGGCTGAATATGCCAGGCAAATCGCAATTAATATCAGAAAAAACGCAGGGAAAAAAGGGCAGTCAATAGATATCGATATGGATGCAGTCTATCTTGGAGGATTGCTTCACGACATCGGGAGGTCAAAAACGCATGGTATAGGGCACGCGGTTGCCGGCGCGGCGATAGCGGTAGAAAATGGGCTGGATGATAAATTAGTGAATATCATAGAACGGCATATAGGCGCTGGAATCCCGAAAGAAGAAGCGATGGGTCTTGGACTTCCCAAAAAGGATTACATGCCTGTTACTATTGAAGAGAAAATAGTCGCGCACGCGGATAATCTTGTTTTCGGAAATATTATAGGGACTCTTGATGAGATGGTCAAAAATTTAAGGAAAAAAAAGTTTGATGACAAAACGATCCACAGGTTCATAGAACTAAATAATGAAATTAATTCTATGATGGATTAATAACGCTTTTATTCATTGCATTTTTTATTATATCTACATATTCCTCTTTCAATGAATATACAATCGGTGTTTTATAGGATTCCTTATATGCATGAAGAATCCCGAGTTTGGAATGGATATATCCCAATGTCGAACCGACAGCACTATAGGAAATTTTAAATTTTCGGCTGAGTTCATTGTAAAGCATGTCTACTGTCACTTTTTTAAATTTGAGCAATATATCTATTATAGATTTCCTGATACCATCGATATCAAGTTCCAGATATGTCTCAAGGCGTCTTTTTATTCGAAATTTTAGCGAATCCATCATAATGCCCCTCGGCTATTCTAAAAATCTTCTTTTATAATATATATACTTTTCTACAATTCGATATTGTCAATTTAAAGGGATATATTTAAATATCTTCATCGCCATATAATTTCATGGTGAATATGGGCGAAGAGATTTATAAATGTCCAAAATGTGGAAGTCAGGATAGTGTTTGGCGTGGATACAGGTACAATGAATCGGGGAAAAAAAGATTGAGAAAATGCAAAAATTGTGGTTCAAAATTCTCCCCTGATGATGGATTCATAAGACGACGTTTTCAGAAAGAACACATTGTAGAGGCAGTATCT
>JAPZAO010000033.1 GCA_027460615.1 Candidatus Methanoperedens sp. | reverse complement strand
GAAGTTCGCGTCCCGCGCTTCCGGCCTCGTGGCGACCAGTACGTAACGCCAGTATTCACCAGGGGCGACTTTGAGAGCATCATCAATCCACACTCCGATCTTCCTGCTCTTGGAGAATTTCTGACCTTCAAAGAGGATGAATTCCGTTGAGGATCGGGTTTGTGGATGAGGGCAAGGCTGCACTGTCTGTGCTTCCTGATTCCGAGGCAAAGAAGACACTCATAGGGCTTGCGGATTATATGATTGAGAGAAAGTATTAGTGCAAAATTGCAAAAACAGCCACACAGGTGGCTATTTACTTTTCAGAATATCTTGAAAAAGAGGTTTTAAAGCAGGAATTTCCTCTTTTACTGTTGTCCAGACAACTTCTAACTTGACACCAAAATATTCGTGAATAACCTTATCTCTCATCCCTGCTATGCGCTTCCAGGGAATTTCAGGATTATTTGTTCTTACATCCTCAGGAATCTTTTTAACGGCTTCGCCTATTATTTCCAGCGCCCTGATTACAGCAAAGATAGTCTTGTTATCATGAATAAAATCACTGTAGTCCATATTTTCCGTAAATTGCATGGCTTTATCCATGGCATCTACTATGTCTTCTATATAGTCCCCGTACTCTCTCTTATACATAGACCACTTCCCTTAAAATGCGCTTCCCTATCCTCGGTTTGAGTGCCCCTTTCATCACGAGGTCTACTTTCACCCCTAATAACTCGCTAAGGTATTCCTCGATTTCGATAAATTTTATCAATCCAATAGCTTTCCCAAGCTCCACGAGAATGTCAATATCGCTGGCTTCTCTTTCTTCTCCTCTCACATATGAGCCAAATATCCCTATCTCTCTGACTTCATACTTTTGTTTTATTTCTTCCTTATGCTGCGAAAGGATTTTTTTTATTTCATCGAGTGTTTTCATATTAAAGTCTGGAATAATAGGTGATTAAATTAAACATTGCATCGAATATATAAATAGATGGTGGAGAAGATTTGCTTTCTCGATAGCATTAAAGCCGTACTATCGCGTCAAAATAACGCCATTTCAATGTCGCATACTCTAAAGGTTGAATTGAAAATATTTCCATAAGCGTCTGTGTCTTGGAAAGTGATACCTTGATCGTTTAGCCACTTTGCTTCGCTTCTAAGAAATGGGATATATTCGGTATAGTATTTTTCAGCATTTTTATTTGTATTATTTATATAACCATCGCTACGAACGTTAAGCATCGTAATACCTTTTGGTTGAGTATGCTTTCCAACAACTCTTGAATCCATTATTCCGAAATCATTTGGAAATAAAAATCGCATAAAAGCAGTAGCAGTTGGAATTAAAACTCCACCAATCCTGAATTGAGACATTTTTCGATCCCTATATGCGTTAAGCAGGTTGTTTGTAGTGTTGTTATCCCATTTCTCCAGCATATTTTGAACTTTAATGGGCGCTCTTCCTCCTTGACTTGACATTTTCCAATATACAATTGCTGTTGAAATATTCTTTATGTTTTTGATATGAATGTTCGTCAAAGTATTATTTTGCATTGCTTTGAAAACGTCACAAAATACATCTTGGCATATTATTTCAAATTGCCTTAAGTTAATTCCATTTGGATAATGTGATGGTATATTTTTAGTAAAAATGCCACAAAAATTACTCGAATATCTAAGATTTCCTGTTTGCTCAATAAAGAAATTACAATCAGGTGAATTATAACAGTATGCTTGTCTGGCTCGAACGTATTGTTGTGGTGTCAGCAGTGGCATTGTTTTGTCCAATTACAATATAACTGCGCCCTTATCCGCCGAGCTAACCATTCTCTGATACCGCGCCAGATAACCTCTCATAACCTTTGGCGCCGGCGGTTTCCACGCTTTTCTCCTTTTCTCAAGTTCTTCCTGCGAGAGCTTGAGATTCAACACACGCTGCGGTATATCTATCTCTATGATATCGCCATCCCTCACAAGCGCAATAGCTCCGCCCTCAGCAGCCTCAGGCGATACATGACCGATGCACGGGCCCCTCGTGCCGCCAGAGAACCGCCCGTCCGTGATGAGCGCGACTGAATCGATAAGTCCCATGCCTGCTATCGCAGCAGTCGGTGAGAGCATTTCCCGCATTCCCGGCCCTCCTTTTGGCCCTTCGTACCTGATAACGAGGCAATCACCAGATTTGATTTTCTTTTCCATTATAGCCTTCATCGCAGCCTCTTCGCCATCAAAAACACGTGCAGGCCCGGAGTGCCGCTGCATTTTCTGGCTTACTGCCGTCTGTTTAATCACCGAACCATCAGGAGCGAGGCTGCCTTTCAGCACAGCTATACCACCTTCGGCATGTATCGGTGATTCAAGTGTTGCGATTATCTCCTTATTGGCGCGCGGATTTATGATTATATATTCCTTCAGGTTCTCGCCAAGGGTTTTTCCTGATACGGTCAGGGTGCCCATGTCAAGCCTGTCCTGCAGCCGCAGCTGGATTGCGGGTACTCCCCCGGCGCGTTCAAAGTCGATAAGGTATCGGTCTCCTCCTGGTCTTAAGTTTATAAGATGCGGCGTCTCTTTGCTTATTTCATCAAACCTCATAAGCGGAAGGTCAAGCCCGAATTCCTGCGCTATGGCTGGCAGGTGGAGCGCGGTATTCGTGCTGCCTCCTATTGCCATGTCAACGCGTATCGCATTTTCAAGCGATTCCAGTGTAACTATTTGCGTTGGTCTTATGCCTTTTTCCACAAGTTCAAGTATCTTCATTCCCGAGTGCTTTGCTATCCGTGTCTTTTTGGCATCCACAGCATGCGCTGTTCCGCATCCGGGAAGGCTCAAACCCAGCGCCTCGGTCACACATGCCATCGTATTTGCTGTAAATAATCCGGCGCAGGAACCCGCCCCGCAACATGAGCAGTCCTCAAGAATCTTTAACTCCTCGTCTGAGAGCTTATTGTTCTGGCGCGCTCCCACAGCCTCGAATAAAGTTATTAAATCCCTGGGTTCATCCCCGGCTATCCCCGGCATCATGGGTCCGCCTGTTACTACGATGGTGGGGATGTCCAGCCTTCCGGCAGCCATCAGATGGCCTGGAACTATCTTGTCGCATGTGGGTATCATGACCATGCCGTCAAACTGGTGCGCTTCGACCATGAGTTCGATGCTGTCTGCTATCAATTCCCTGCTTGGCAGCGAGTTCTTCATGCCAGTATGCCCCATTGCTATGCCGTCGCATATCCCGATGGTGTTGAACTCAAATGGTACGCCGCCTGCCATGCGTATCCCGGCTTTTACGGCTTCGGCGAGCTTGTCAAGATGAATGTGTCCGGGTATTATCTCATTCCAGGAGTTTACCACTCCTATGAAGGGAAGAGCCATTTCTTCATCGGTCAGCCCGACTGCTTTTAATAAAGACCTGTGAGGGGCGCGCTCAAGTCCTTTTTTGATATTATCGCTTCTCATGATACCTGAGTGTAGAGGACGGCAATTATTTTAAATATTGCGTTTGGGTGGTTTTTGGGAGGTGGGATGCTTTCGTGGGAGTTGGGGGGTGGTTGTCAGCAGGTATATTGAAAGTCGGGGTGTGAATAAGGTAAAAAACGGTATGTTCAGGATTTGTCTAAGTACGGGGTTAGGATAGTTTGTAGTTACGTTTACCCTAATTTTAAATAAATATGATAGCAAAGAATTTGACCTTTCTTAACACTTGACATTGAAATTTAAGCTTCTTCAACATCAAAATGCTTTTTTAATTCATCTTTTAAAGTATTCTTATTAGTATATTTTATAATATATAGACCTCTAAAATCTGCGGGAACTTCTTTTCTAACAGCCGGATATTTGATTATTCCTTTTTCCTTTAATTTATCTTTACATTTTCTTTCAACGTCATTAGATACTTTCCTTATTTTGGGTTTATATAAAGTTGCGATTACTGGTTTTTCAAACTTTTCAGCTAATGCCCACTCATAACCCACACTTGTATTATCATAAGTCAGATCAACAATACAATACCTAGACTCTCTTATGGGTCTACAGACCGTATTACAAAACAACTCAACACTTCCCTTGGTTTTCAAATCCTTTGCCAGTATTGGTGTTATTTCCTCTGACTTAACACTCCATCTAAGCATTTTTTCTATGTCCTGCGAAAAGAATTCATTATATGCCATAATTATAAAACAAAATGCTTTCTTTTTTCGAGGGTGTGGACACTTAGCTTTTTGTATTCTAATGCAAGAATCATTTTGAGATTGTTTCATTTTTTTACCACACTAAATGTCCAAAGACCATAATTTACTATATTGAATGTTATTATCTTTTGCAATATTTTTGATTGAATCGATACTGGATTTGGGTGCAATTATTCCTAATTTATATCCTTTCATAGATGATAATGCTAATAATTTATTAATAGCTTGTTTATTAATTCTCTTTCGAGTAACAATTTCTATGAAATATTTTTCTGAACCTTTACAAGCTAAAATATCTGGTTTATATGGTTTAAATCCATACCTTGCGGGATGTAAAAAGCTCTTAATCGGAGGGCCATCTGGATGGCCAATATGCGTAGCATTGACTTTAAAACCCTCTTTTTCCAATTTTCGAACAATAGCTATTTCAAGTTGTCTATGTTTATTGATGTCGATAACGTGTTCCATTGGAACGAATCACCTGCTATTTTTCATTTTATCTTTAGATAAACTTAATTTATTATGATAAAAATTTTTGTATCAATTATTCTATACGCGCCAAGACGTGCGCCTCCCACATGTACGGAACGAGCCCGCATCCGCCTGCGTCCTAGTGCGGGAGGCGGCAGTCCTGCGCTCAAGCGGGCACCCAGTCGCAGAGAACATATCGATATGAAAAACACCGCGACAGAGAACACGGATGACACGGATTGGACGGATTTTCACGGATACGTAATCCGTGTGCATCAGTGTCATCCGTGAAATCCGTGTTCTATTGCAGTTTCAGCTTTTGCTGAAGCGCCACAAATTAATTCAGTTTAATTTATAAATATTAGACAAGATACGGGATTTGCCCGATTGATAAAAATATCCGGTTGATCCTGTTATCCTGTCAATCGGTGCGCCTCCGCCTCCACGCCGCCCACAGGTGCGAGACAAGCCCGCATCTCCGCCTGCGCCCTTGTGCGGGAGGCGACAGTCCCGCGCTCAAGCCGGGCGCCCGGTCGCGGGAAGAAGCTCATCGGCGCATTAATATCGTTACTAAAATGCGCCTCAGCTTTGTGAACTTTGCGATGAAAAGCGCCACACATATATCACTTTATTAATATTAAATTTCTGGCGCCGATGACGATGAGCAAATCTGCGTTCATCTGCAGTTTCGGATTTTCACGGCTAAGTTTAATCAGTGCCCATCCGTGTAATCCGTGTTCTATTGCAGTTTCGGCTTTTGCTGAAGCGCCGCAAATTAATTCATTTAAATATATAAATCTTAGACCAGATTTAAGGGATTTGCATGAATGATAAAAAAAGTATCCTGTTACTGTCAAATAGGTGCGCCTCCCACAGGTGCGGAACAAGTCGGATTTATCTCTTTAATTTCCTTCGTACAAATCTCAGCACGCACATTACATTTTCCTCAATGGTATTGTCGATCTCAGTCACCGAATCCTCAATCACATGATCTTCTTTTCCCATATGCATATGTCTCGGATAAGTCGAAAGCTGGCTGTGATGAGGGGCAGTATCTATCCTTATCATTTCATCTTCACGCTGCCAGTGGAACGAGTATTTGGAATCAACC
>JAPZAO010000032.1 GCA_027460615.1 Candidatus Methanoperedens sp. | reverse complement strand
CGGTATTTCACCAATCATGGATGCAGTCATTTTATTGAGATATGTTGAGATAAAAAGTGAGATGCGAAAGGCTATATCAGTACTTAAGATGAGAGGCTGCAACCATGAGAAGGCGATAAGGGAAATCATTATCAATGAAAAGGGTGTTGAGGTAACACAGCAGTTTATGGAATATTCAGGAATTTTATCCGGCAGTCCAGTAAAGACACCCGTGGAAGCTTTTGTAGAAGCTTTTAAAAAATAATTGTATGATAGAATTGATTTTAGTCCAGAAAAATATAGAAATATATGCCTGGATTGTCGCCAGTATTATAATGATTTTTATCACCGCAATTGCCAAGTTCTATCAGGAGAAATTCGGAATAAAAACATTTTATTATTTTTATATATTTCCTATAATTGTTATTTTTGCAGCTGCAGTTCATGTTTTTTCATATAATACATTCCTATCTGAAACACTGGAAGTGGTTGGCGCTCTCGGGTCTTTTCTAGCAAGTTATTACCTGTACAGGGTAATGGTGGGAATGAAATGACCTTGAACGTTGACATTCTGGATTCATTGTCGTTTTTCTTATTCGCATTCATTTTTTATTTTTTAAGCGTACTCAGCAAACGACTGGGCGAAGTTCTGGTGATGAAAAAATATTATTATCTGTATTATGCAGGTATTTTCTTTACAATACTGGATTCAATCTTGAGTGTTTTATTTTCTACTGATGATAACCCGTTTTTTATAAGATATGTTTTTTTTTCAATCGGATTAACCCTAAGCCTTATTGCTTCGACAATATATTGGGGATGGTTAATTAAAGAAATTCTTGAAAAAAATAGCTCATGAAATACATATATTTTGTTGTTTTTATTTTGATTATTCTCACATTAATGTTTCCGGGTTGTATTGAAAAAGAGGCGAAAGTCAACCTGAGTATTGTTCAAGAACCCGATGTCAGGGAAAACGACACGGTTCTAAAAGTTGCTTTTGCTTCTGGGGTTTCCCCTCAAGAATCCTATGTTTACTATGAAGAATTGACCGGGTATGTTTCCAGAAAATTGGGCGGTCCTGTAAAAATCGTACAGAGGCGAACCTCCAGGGAAATAAACGACTTAATAAAGAATAAGCAGATAGATTTTTCTTTCGTAGACAGCGGGGCGTATATCGCAGGCAATGAAGAATTCGGGATGAAACTCCTTGTGGCTCCCAAAATAAATGGAAGAACTACATATAATTCATATATCATTGTTCCAAAAAACAGTACATATAATAACATCACAGATTTGCGGGGCAAAAAATTTGCTTTCTCAGACCCGTTATCAAATTCAGGAAAACTTTACCTTGCATACAGACTTTCCCTCATCAATGAAACCCCTGATTCTTTTTTTGGATTTGATGAAAAAGGCAGGAGTAATTATTTTTACACATACAGTCAGGACTACTCCATCATCGCAGTGTCCGGGGAATTGGCAGACGGTGCAGCGGTAAGCAGCCTGATATATGAATATATGAATAATACAAAACCTGACATTATATCAAATACAAGGATAATTGAAGTTTCGCCGCCTTTTGGAATCCCACCCGTTGTAGTTTCAAAGGATATCGACCCGTTCCTGGAAGAAAGGCTAAAAGATATTTTCCTGAAAATGGATAAGGATGAAGAAGGTAAAATAATTCTCTCCAAAATCATGATCGATAAATTTGTGAATATAAACGATAATGCCTATGATTCCATAAGAGAAATGAGGAAAAAAGTCCAATGACAACCCTACGCTCCAGGATTATTATTTCGACAATGTTTATAATATTCTTGATTATAACAGGGTCTTATCTGGTTATCCAGGATATCCAGACAGGCATAATCGAAGGCGACTTCCGTGATAAGGGATTTCTGCTCGCCAAAGACCTGGCGCAGGATGTCACAAATCCATTGCTTTTAAATGACCTGGTAGGTATCAGGGATACTTTTGACAATGTGAAGAAAAACTATCCAGATGTTGAATATATTTATCTTACCGATTCCGAGGGTATAGTGCTGGTGCATACTTTTGATAAAGGATTCCCAAAAGCGCTTCAAAATATGACCAAACCCTCTAATACCCTGAAAGAATCTGTATTTGATACGGAAACTGGAATCATACATGAATTTAATGCCCCTGTTTTTAAAAATATTGGCTATATTCATGTGGGTTTAACTGAAAATGGGGTACGGGCGCAGATATTTGAAGCTTCAAGAAGGCTTCTTCTGTTAGCGGTGTCTGCACTGGTTATCGGAGGTATTTTTTCATACATGACCGGGAAAAGACTGACAGAACCGATATCAAAACTTACTGAAGGAGCAAACAGGATAAATAAGGGTGTACTTGACCAGAAAATAGATATAAGCACAGGCGATGAGCTTGGCGAGCTTGCCCGGACATTTAATGACATGGCTTTGAACCTTAACCAGAAAATCAAGGATATCATAGCTTCAAAAGAACAAACCGAGGCTGCTGAGAATTATCTTGAAACATTGTTTGACAATATTGATGACGGGATATTCGTTGTCAATAGCGACCATGAAATTGTAAAGGTAAATAAATCATTCCTGAAGTTATTGGGTCTGAACGAAGAACGTGTCATAGGAAAAACGTGTCATGAAATGGTCTTCGGGGATAAAGCGCAATACATGACAGAAGAATGTCCTGTCAAAAAATTGCTTCAAACAAAGAAACCGTTGAGATTCATGCATGAGGCAAGTATCAAAGGGACAAAAAAAATTTTCGAAATAAATGCATCGCCGTTTCTTGATAAGAAAGACATCACAAACATAATTTTAGTATTAAGGGATGTAACACAGCAAAAAGTGCTTGAAGAAGAAAATATTGCTTTTAATAAAAACATCAAGTACTTGAAGGAATTTAACGAAGAAATTCTGAATAATGTCAATCTGGCAATCCATGTCGTTGATAAAGACATGAATATCCTCACTGTTAATGATGAACTGATAAGACTCGGCAAAGGCAGGATCAAAAAAGAGCTGGTAATAAACAAAAATCTTTATGAAGTTTTCCCCTTCCTGAAAGAAAAGCATGTCGATATGGAATATGAACATGTTATCAAACTGGAAGATATAACGTCCCAAACGAGTGCAGACATCGAGCGTATCATAGACGAATGTCGAGAATGCCAGCAGCGCGAACGGAAATGCTATTTTAAATCCAACACCGATCAGGCCCAAATATTTCGCGAGGCCGTTAGCGTAAATAAGATTGGGGTCGCTCTTGAGCATCTCGGAGCCAACCGGAAGCATCATCACTGTCGCCAATGCCAATACGCCAACCAATCCTTCGAGAAGCATGGCGCCATAGCCGACCTTGCGGGCGTCGGTTTCTTTATAAAGCTGTTTCGATGTCGTGCCGGATGATACAATGCCGTGAAATCCCGAGCACGCTCCGCAGGCGACTGTTATGAATAGAATCGGGAATATCAGCTTACCGTTCGCAAGGCTTGACATGCCTGTCAAATTCAATGCCGGATACTGTACTGCGAATCCACCAAATAACGCGCCGATTAATCCGACAGCGATTGTCAGATATAATAACCATCCGCCAAGATAGCCGCGAGGCTGAAGCAAGAGCCACATCGGTATAATCGAGGCGATAAAGCAATAGGCCAGGAGGATCAAGTCCCATTGCTTGGTAGGAATATTGCCGAAGAATGATAAAATCGATGACGGCATTTGGGGGCCGACCCAAACTATAAATAATACGATAGGTAGAAATATCAATGTCGCGATGCCGACTTTGACTTTGAATTTATATAATAAAATCCCCATTACCATTGCAACGAAGATATACAATATCGATGATGCCGCTACGCCGGGCCCGTATGCATCGCCGGCGGCGACCGTTTTGAATGTTTGCGCCGTGATATCGGTGAATGCAATGATCACATAGACCAATGACAGCCAGACGAATATCAAAAACAGTATATGCGATGTCCTCGACATATTGCCTTTGACGATCTCCGCAATCGATGTGGCTTTGTGCCTTATCGACGCTACCAGGCTTGAGAAATCATGCACTCCGCCGATAAAGATCGAGCCGAGCAAAATCCACAAAATCGCTGGTAACCATCCGAACCAGATCGCGGCAAGTATCGGTCCCACAATCGGACCCGCGGCCGCTATCGCCGAAAAATGCTGGCCCAAAAGCAGGCTGGCCTTGGCTGGAACGTAATCGACACCGTCATTGATCTGGCAGGCGGGGGTGGGATTGGCATCATTGAGCTGAAATTTGTTTGCCAGAATTTTACCATAAGTCAGATATCCGGCAAGCAGCACGATCATAGAAATAACGACTACTAATGCGATCATTGAGTCCTCCATGTAAGCATTGCGGGTTAATGATAATATATAGCAAGATTAAATGCAAATAATTAGAATGAAAGAGAAGACCTATTATGCGATAAAATAGAGGAGGCGATTTTTGTTATCGTTGCGCGTCAGGGCTTGCCCTGACCGCGAACGAAGAAAAGATGCGGTCACGGTAAACCGTGACTCGCAGGAAATACTTGTCTTTGCGAGTCCGACAACTGCCGGACGAAGCAATCTATTCCGGCATTCAGATTGCTTCGCTTCGCTCGCAATGACCGCGGAGGGGTGTCAACTATGCCAGGCCGACACGTAGGTCGGCCCCTACAATAACATGTCATTCCGCACTTGATGCGGAATCTATCTTGTTAATTACAGGCAAGATTTCTGCTTTCGCAGGAATGACAAAATGCTATGTTCGGGCGATACATGGTGGGCCCCTACGATTTCCTCGCTCTGATCGTAAACATCAATGGCAGATTTTTTTCATATCCCGGCAGATACCACCAGCCGTCATCCTGGCGCACCATGTCCGGCAAGGCGAAGCAAAATTCTTTATTGTATTCGTTGAGAAATTCGATTTGCAGGCCGGCATTGATCAATGAATTTATTATATCCGAAAGCGACCACTGCCATTCGTACGACGGATTTTCAATAAGATGTGATTGATCGGAATAGTCGGGATGATGATCGTCCCAGATAATTGGATCGTCATTATGGAAATACGGCATTGTGATTTTTAGCTGCCCCTTGATCGTATCATCAAATATATGGGCTATAGGATGCGACTCCATCAAATAGAAAATACCGCCGGGCTTGAGATACTTTGCGATGATTTGCGCCCATCTATTCAAATCTCTCAGCCAGCAAAGCACGCCTTGAGACGTGTAAACGATATCGAATTGCTCGTCGAGATTCTTTTCAAGTTCGTAAATATTTGAGCAAATGAAACGGGCATTGAGGCCGGTTTCGTCTTTAAGTTTATTGGCGTAGGCAATCGCCTTTTCTACGAAATCGACGCCGGTTACGATAGCTCCCTCTCTGGCCCATGACAGCGTGTCTAGCCCGAAATGGCATTGGAGGTGTAGAAGAGTTTTGCCTTTGACATCGCCGACCTCGCGGAGCTGGATTTCGTCAAGGGTTGATTTCCCCTGCTTGAATTTATCAACACCGTATGATTTTATATGGACATCGGTCAATTCATCCCAGAGGATTTTATTGCCATTTTCGTATTGGTTCATGATGGTGCACGGATGACTTTATCGTGGCCGGGCAACTCGACCGGCGCAGTCGTCGTGAAGGATGACGCGTCGAGTCCCCACAGGCGCGGCGTCGCGTCGTCGCCGCCGGTGACCAGCCAGCGACTATTGGAGCTGAACGCGACCGCGCGGATAGAACCCTGGTGACCCGGCAGCACGAG
>JAPZAO010000031.1 GCA_027460615.1 Candidatus Methanoperedens sp. | reverse complement strand
TTCCTTTTCATAGATATCATCGGCTTTTCCGATCCTGAATTTACCCTGAAGGGCGCCTGACTTAACAAACCTCCCAACTGCCTGATTCCCGATGGTTCTTTGCATGAACAGGATGCGTCCAACAGGCGAACCTGCTGTTAGCGAAAACTCTGGTTGTTGTTTTTGAGAAACACAGTTCTGCTTCGCTGCCTCTGGTGCTTTTTCGGTTACAGCTTCTTTTTCACTCATTCATTACCACCTGTAATTAATTATTGAACTTTGTGGGTGTCCCCATAACTCAGCATTTTCATTGTGTCTCCAACTATAATATATCTTCTCCTGCTTGCTTGATATGATTAATCCCTGCTCCATAAGTCAAAAGACTTTATATCCCTCCCGATACGATGTTTATTCATGGACATCGTCTCTCTCCGGGGAAGAGTGGAAAGCCTCATCCATGCACATTCGCGGGATTATGTGCCGGATATCCGCAAATCCGCCTTTTCATGCGCGCGCTGCGGCTGGTGCTGCCGTGAGAATTTTAAAATCCAGATTACGAAGGATATTTTGCGCCCCTCCAATGCGATTTCTGTTTTTCCCGATGACATCAGGCGCATAATGAAAGGAACAGGAATGAAGTGGGATGATGTGGCGCAGCCTGATATTTATTCGTGCTTATCCGACGGTGATAGCATATATGCAATCGGGTGGCTCCTGCGGCGCAACGATGCAAAAGAGTGCGTTTTTTACAGAGATGGCGCATGCACGATATACGAATTCCGTCCCATGATATGCAGGTGCTATCCTTTTTTTATGGACGAGCGGGGCGTGGAAGTGATGCACTGCGAGGGGCTTGGGAAGGAAATGGCGAGGGAGAGCGCGGAGGGGATGGCGCTGGCGCTGAAGAGGTATGAGATGAAGAAGCTTCGGAGTTACATTCGCATCATAGAACAGATTGGGGATAAGCTGAGTTTCGCCAACTTGCGGACGCTGCCGCGCGGGTATGAGGGCGAGGTTCTTGTGTGCGATGGGGAGGGAATATCGTGGCGGAGATTATAGAGATTAAATCATCATGTGACATCCTATCCGTTACTTGTATATCTTTTCCCGAGTTTCAAATTTTAAAACATGTATCGTCTTTAGCTCTGTTTCCACATAATAAGTGACCCTAAATTTCCCGAATCTAACTCTGTATGTGTGTTCAGACCCTTCAATTTTTTTCAAATCAAAATCTTTCCACGGAAAAGGATTTGTCTTGAGGGTTTCTATCAGGTTTGCAAACTTTTCAAGATGGTTTTTAGGGAGATTTTTGATATCTTTTGTGAGTTTCTTATGAATTAGCACTGTAAAGGATGTCACAGAGACAGCTCCTTTTTCAACTCATCCCATCGAACATGCTCTCCTTTTAAAGATTCTTTTTTTAACTGTTTAATCTCATCAAGTTCGGCTTTAGTGACTTCTTCCTTAGGTATGATTATATCCTCGAAAATCTCAAGTTTTTTTCTTACTGTAACTATTTCTTTATAAACCATTGCCAGTGATACGTCATTCAACGATGATGAAACTTCATTCATGTATGATAATTGTCTTCCAAACTTTAAATTTGTTTTTATTCCTTATGCCAAAATCGGGCAATCCTTATATTTATCCATCGCATCTGTGGTGCCGGAGAATTATCGAATGACCACCACCTGCTCAGCCCCCGGCAAAATATACCTGTTCGGCGAGCATGCCGTGGTATATGGCGAGCCGGCTATCGCATGCGCAGTCGAGCTTCGAACCCGCGTTATTGCAAAGAGAGCTAATGAGATAACCATCTCCTCTGATATCGGTACAACAAAACTTGATTTTGATATTCATCCTTATGTCTCCTCAGCCATCCGGAAACTGGGCTCTCCCAACGTCTTTATTGAAATATCCTCGGAAATCCCCGTAGGCTCGGGACTAGGCTCATCCGCAGCCGTCACCATAGCTACGCTATCAGCCATCAATATCGAATTCGGGCTTGGATACAAAAAAGAAGAACTTGCAAAAATGGGGCATGAGATAGAAAAGGAAGTGCAGGGAGCGGCAAGCCCGACGGATACATTCGTCTCCACATTTGGCGGGGTAGTGGAGATACCTTCGCGAAAGAAACTTGAAATCCTTGACTGCGGCATAGTAATCGGCAACACGAATAAAGGCGCATCCCCCAAAAAAACCGCAAAACTCGTTCAACAGGTCGCCCGGCTCAGGGAAGAACATCCCGATATCATAAACCCGATAATCAAAACCATCGGTTCATTCGCAGGACAGGGCGAACTCATGGTCTCCCAGAAGAATTATGCTTCGCTTGGCAAACTCATGAACGTGAACCACGGGCTGCTTGATGCCCTTGGTGTTTGCACAATGGAATTATCAGCCCTTGTTTATGCTGCAAGGAACGCGGGGGCGTATGGTGCAAAACTCACAGGCGCAGGAGGCGGCGGCTGTATGGTTGCCCTTTCGGATTCGCCCCGCGAGGTGGCAGAAGCCATAGAAAAAGCAGGCGGAAAAGCGATAATTACCAGGGCTACTCCTGAGGGGGTAATACAGGAATGAGTCTTGTCATTCTAAAAATCGGGGGAAGCGTGATAACGGACAAGGGTTCGGTATCAAGCGCCAGGAAAGACGAAATCGAGAGGATATCAAAGGAGATTGCCTCGTTTAGCCGGGATTCAGGTTCAAATCTCATACTCGTCCATGGGGCAGGGTCTTTCGGTCATCCGCAGGCGATGAAATACAAACTTAACGAAAGATTCGATGCAGAAGGCGTGTATTTGACACACGTTTCGGTCAAAACACTGAATTCGATAGTAGTGGATTCATTGAATCGCGCGGGCGCCCATGCGCTGCCTGTTCACCCGTTAAGCTCATGCCTCCTTGAAAACGGAAAGCTCATCGAATTCCAGCTTGGCCAGGTGAAATTGATGCTTGAAAGAGGTATAATACCTGTAATTCACGGGGATGTGGTAATGGACAGGATTAGAGGAGCATCGGTCCTTTCAGGCGACAGGATAATCCCGTACATAGCACTTGCTTTGGGCGCCTCAAAAATAGGAGCGGGAAGCGATGTTGACGGCGTGAAGGATGAAAGGGGTGTTGTTATAAAAAAAATCACGCCTCTTAGTTTTGCCGATATGAAGAAAAATATCAGGGGTTCAACATCAACCGACGTGACAGGCGGAATGCTCGGGAAGGTATCCGAATTAGTGGAACTTGCAGGCAAAGGGATAAGCTCGCGGATTTTCAATGCCTCCAGAAAAGGTGTCGTCTCAAGATTTTTATATGGGGAAGATGTAGGGACACTGATAGCAAACGAATGAGTTATATATAAAGGTTCGAACGTAAAAGGTATTAGATGACGACATCGGATAGAAAGATTGAACATTTATTATTATGCGTTGAAAAAGACGTTGAAGCGCATAGAAGTCATACAGGGCTTAGAGCATGCGGTTTTGATGACCTTGAACTTGTTCATGACTGTCTTCCCGAAATCAACAAGAAAAACCTGAATCTAGAGACTGAGTTCCTGGGCAAGAAATTACGCTCCCCGCTCCTGATAGCATCGATGACTGGCGGGCATCCTGACACCAAATCCGTAAATGCCACCCTTGCAAGCGCGGCTGAAGAGCTTGGTATAGGTATCGGTGTGGGCAGCCAGAGGGCAGCAATAGAAGACCCGAGCATGGAAGACTCATTCAGGATAGTAAGGGACAAAGCTCCCAATGCGTTTATCTATGGAAATGTGGGCGCAGCCCAGCTTGGCGAGTTCGGGATTGAAGGACTTGAGCGGGCTGTCGAGATGATAGGCGCGGATGCTATGGCAATTCACCTGAATTTCCTGCAGGAGGCAATACAGCCCGAAGGCAATATTGATGCATCGGGATGCATTGCTGCAATTAAGAAAATCTGTACCGAACTTTCGGTTCCCGTAATCGTAAAAGAGACGGGAGCTGGCATAGCTCATTCCCAGGCACTGGCTATAAGCGATGCAGGCGCCGCTGCAATAGACGTCGGCGGCCTTGGCGGGACAAGCTGGGCCGGAGTTGAAACATACAGGGCGCAAAAACGCGGTGATGTATTGTCGGAACATCTTGGCAAGGAATTCTGGAACTGGGGAATACCGACTGCAGTAAGCATAGTAGAATCCACTATCTCAATTCCCGTTATCGCAACGGGCGGCATCCGTTCAGGCATCGATGCGGCAAAATCCATTGCCCTGGGGGCGTCCCTGTGCGGGATTGCGCTCCCGCTTGTAGCGCCTGCTTTAAAGGGACAGAAAGACGTGGTCGATAAGCTGGCAATGATAATTGAAGAACTCAAAGTTGCCATGTTTTTGAGCGGTTGCCAGAATGTTGAAGAGCTCGGCAATGCGCCTGTGGTTATTACAGGAAGGACAAGAGAGTTTTTGGAGCAGAGAGGCTTTGAAACTGTTAAATTTGCAAGAAAAAGATATAAAATGTGATATAAACCCCGTATTTAAATACGGGGTATTTAGATTATGGAGTGAATTAAATGACAGAAATCGGAATTATCGCAGTCGGTGGCTATAATGAAATGGGCCGGAACATGACTGGCGTAAGAATTGATAAAGATATAATTGTACTTGACATGGGGCTGCAACTGGACAGGGTGCAGATACATGAAGATGTGGAAATAGACAAGATGCACTCAATGGAACTCATCAAGATGGGTGCTATTCCTGACGATACCATCATGAACGAAGCAGGTGGAAGTGTCCGGGCTATCGTATGCACCCACGGCCACCTTGACCATATCGGGGCAATATCCAAATTGGCGCACAGGTACAAAGCGCCCATTATCGCCACCCCTTATACTGCTGAACTTGTAAAACATGAGATATCGGATGAAAAGAAATTCAGGGTGACTAATGAAGTGATTCCCCTCCGCCTTGGCGGGATATACAAATTAACGCCTGATATACAGATCGAATTTATCCGCATACAGCACAGTATTGTGGATTCGGCGTTTGCTGCAATCCATACCCCGGATGGCGTAGTCCTGTATGCCAGCGACTTCAAATTGGACCGCACGCCTACACTGGGCGAAGCACCCGACTTCCAGAGACTCAAGAAACTCGGAAATGAGGGCGTAAAGGCAATGATTACCGAGAGCACGAACTCAGGACTCCCCGGGAAAACGCCGTCAGAACAAATAGCAAAAGACCTTGTCCGCGATGTGCTTCTCGGAACTGAAGAAACGGAATCAGGGGTTATAATCACCACATTCTCATCCCACGTGGCCCGGATTAATGCAATTATCCAGGCGGCTGAGGAGATGGACAGGATACCGGTGCTTCTCGGGCGTTCAATGGAACGCTATCTTTCAATAGCCGAGAAGATGAAGTACATAAAATTCCCTGAAAATCTTGAAGTACACGGCAACAGGAACGCCGTCGAAAAAGCCCTGAAACGCATATCCCAGGATGGAAAGAGGAAATACCTCCCCATTGTAACGGGACATCAGGGCGAA
This sequence comes from Candidatus Methanoperedens sp., assembly GCA_027460615.1. Lineage (GTDB taxonomy): Archaea > Halobacteriota > Methanosarcinia > Methanosarcinales > Methanoperedenaceae > Methanoperedens. Next base: position 302 of record JAPZAO010000031.1, on the reverse strand, counting down.
CCCGACTCTATCCTGACACGGATAGCGAACGGTGAGACGCAATTCCGGATTGAGCCCGGAGATAAAGTGATCTTTTCAGCGAACACCATTCCCAGTCCCATGACAATGGCGAACAGGCATGCTCTTGAAATAAAATTGAAAATGGCAGGAGCGCGCCTTTATGAAAATGTGCATGTTTCAGGGCATGCTTCCAAGGAAGACCACTGGGAACTTTTGAGGATGGTAAACCCTGAACAGGTAATACCATCACACGGAAATATGGTAATGCATTCCCATTACGTCGAGCTTGCCGAGGATGCGGG
>JAPZAO010000030.1 GCA_027460615.1 Candidatus Methanoperedens sp. | reverse complement strand
TCAACATCAGGATTTGAATATAAACGTTCTACAGTCTTATAGCTGATCTCAACTCCAGAGAGGAGAGAAAATAAAGCAAGCATTGATGCCATTCTTCTGTTGCTTTCCCCAAAAAGCTCTTTCAATAGGAGAATAATGACTCTCTGTTTGAGTTCAAGATCTGGCGGTCTTCCGATACTTCTGTGAATTTCAATATTGGTTGCTTCATTTATTAAAGGTTCAAGGTTACAGATTGCTCCTTTTGCCCGATTCATCAATTGCTGTTCATAAGTTCGCCAATCACGTTTCTTTTCTGCTTTGTTATCTTTGTACTGGTTTAGCAGAAATTCGTCAATATCTTTCAACCTTTTTCTTATTTCCTCACTTCTCATCATGGTTCCTAATATGTCCGCAAAGTATATAAGTGTTTACATGTATATACTATACTATGAGAGAAATCAAAGCAGTGGTAGGCGGAAAGCTATCAATTAAAGATAATGTTGAAGAGATATACGAAAAGAGAGTAACACCTTATGGAAATGGGGCTAAAATTGATGCTCAAAAGAAATACATTGGAAAAAGGGTGTTTGTAATTGTCTTAAAAGATGGAGGGGTTTGATAAGTGCTATTTTTAGTTTTGTCCCACAGCCCCAGAAACGGGCAATACACTGGCGGTATATCTTCATGCTTAACGTTTACAGAAGTTGTGAAATAGGAACTTGTACACCGCCTAATTCTGTCCCACAGCCTTGATAACCACAATCCTTATATTAATTTACATGTATTGTAAACCAAGATAGATGTGAAAAAATGGATATTCGTATTGCTTGCCCTCCTTGTACTATTCGGCGGCTACCTGGCTCAATCAAATGATTCCGATACCGGCAAATTGACGTTAAAAGGAGTGAAATTCAATACCAACCTCACTGCGGCGCTCGAAGCTGCAAAAGCACAGGGCAAGCCGGTATTCGTGTATGCATGGTCGCAATACTGCGGCTGGTGCAAGAAATTCGAAGAGGAAACCTTCACAAACCAGAGCGTAATCAAGACATTAAACGAAAACTTCATATTAATTTCAATAGATGTGGACAAACAAAGAAATGAAACCAGGAATTTCAGGGTACGTGGAACACCAACCGAGATATTTCTTGACTCAAACGGCAAGGAGATAAAAAGAATACCGGGATATACGGATACTCAAACATTTCTAGATTCGATAAATGATATATCAAAATAAATTATGAGATGGGAAAATGAAGCCTGAAAAGAATACCAAAAATGTCAAAGCGAAAAGCGCAAAAGTTTCGAAAAAGAAAGGAAATAATACATTAATAATAGGAATTATAGCAGTGATCCTGCTTGCAGGAATAGCCTATTTTGTTTTTGCTGGTAATTCGAATAAAAACCAGGAAAGCCAGGCAAACACCAACGCCCAATTAAAACTTCCAAGCTATGCTTATACAAACCCGATTACTTTGAAAGCATACACATATGCAACCCAACATCCTGAAATACTTGAACAGATACCCTGCTACTGCGGCTGCGGGGATCATGGCAGCCAAGCTTCAAATTACAAGCCTCATCGGTTCGTGAGGGACTGCTATCTTACTGATAATTGGACATATGATGAGCATGCCTCATTCTGCGATGTCTGCGTAGGAATAGCCACTAAGGTTCAGGACTATCTTGCCCAAGGTAAGACCCTCAAGGAAACAAGAGATCTGATAGACCAGGAGTACAGCAAAATCGGGGGTATGATGACAAATACACCACCTGTAAGAGATGATTATATACCAATCCTTAAACCGAAACTTGCAGGAACGCTGGCAACACCCGCACCTACACCAACAATCGACTTATCTTCACTCACCCTGCCTGATAATTTCAAATCATTGAGTGATGGTTTGAAACTTATTCCACCCGGGATAACATGGGCATATTTTGCCAATCTGAAACAGGGAATCGGAATAGAGCAGAAATTTATGCACGATACGAATTTTTACGGCACGCCGATGATAGGAATGCTTAATTCAGAATATTCCGACGGTTCATGGGTGGAACTGCATGATATAGGCAAAGCAAACGCAAATGTTATATCAAATGCTGGAGCAGATGCTGATAATATCGTTTCTACACGACCATTTATATTTGATTCTAAAGATAAAACGAACAGTGTGCAGGCTCTCTTCAAAAATTCTACAAGTAATGCAAATGCATATGACTCATTTAAATCCATTCTGGAAAAAGTGGATGATGAAAATGCGGGATTTGCTAAGATAAATACCTCAGCACCTCCATTTGCAGATGCGAGTTATATTGGGATCATAAAATCTGGAACAGGCATATTGGGAGAAGTAAAGGGAGAAATCGCGTTTAGAATCAAAGATAACGGGACAGTGCCGGTGGCGAAATACAATGAATTGAAAAATTCCAGCACGTCTCGTGGCTTTAAGTCTTATGAGGTGCAGCAGGAAAATAATATATTGCTTATAAAAACAACCTCTAACCTGAATAATTTTATTGCAGAAGCTACTCAGCAGTACGGATTTGAGATATCAGTCTTCGGTTAATTTTCGTGTCTCTCCCCAATATTCCTGTTCTTTATCGCAGGCATGGCAACAGTTGCAACACCGTACATGTTCTTCCGTCCTGCCTGCGGTATTATCAGGTTCTGTGGGGAGCGTGCTTCACCATGTAGGGAAGTCCAGAGAATGACAAAAACTTTTACTAGTAGTTATGGGAACTAAAAACCACATGGAAAAAAACAGAAATGATGAGAAATATGACCTGCTTGATGTTTATTTCTTCAAGAATCTTGTGAATAACAGATTCTTTAGACCTGCGATCAACTTTTTTTTCTTCATTTTCTTGCTTATTATAATTTACTATGGTCTTCTCAGTAAATCAGACCTTCGTTTCCAGGGGGGGATACCATTTGCAACGACAATGATTTGGGACATCTGGCATCCATTACTTGCCTTTACCCTGATAATTGTGGGAAGGTTATGGTGCTTTGCATGTCCTATCGGCGCTATCGGTGATTGGACTCAATCCTTTTTCAGCTTCAAAAGGAAATATCCTGAAAAGTATCGCAATCTCTGGATAGCGGTAATACTTTTCCTGATAATTTTCGCAGGCGAGCGGCATCTATTCCAATTCACAAGAAATCCCCCCAATACCGCCTATCTTCTTATCTTCTTCACAGGACTCGCAGTGGTGATGGGAGCTGTCTATGAAAAACGAAGCTTCTGCCGCTATATCTGCCCTATAGGGCTTGTACTTGGGATATTCTCCATGCTCTCGGCAATTGAGCTTCGATGCAAATCAAGAAAAACATGCCAGGATCATAACATCAAGGAATGCATCATAGGCAGCGAATCTGGAAAAGCCTGTCCAGTGGGTGAATTTCCCCAGACAATGGAACGTAATAACCAGTGCCTCATGTGCATGGAATGCGTAAAATCATGTTCAAAAGAGAATATTCGAATAAGCCCAAGAATTCCAGGAGCTGATATCGTCCGTTCAAATAAAACGCATCTTGATGAAGCATATCTTGTCCACGGGATAATCATTATTTTTCTGTTTGTTATGGGTATGGAGCGGTTGCAATTCAGGAATGTTATCATAAATTTTGTAAAATCGACTCTTCCTATCAATTCAACCACTTTCCTTGACCTCTATTGGAGAAATATGTGGGCAATGATAATATTTGGCCTGTTAACCCTTGGCGCAGCAGGATTAATGTATCTTTCTGTTAGGACAGCATTTTCAGGGAACAACCCGAAAAATAAGTTTGTTGAATTATCCTATGCTTTCATCCCGTTAAGTCTATCGGTCTATCTGGCTGAAAATACCTTTCGCCTTTTGAAAGGATTGTTTTATATAGCCTCTAATATTGGAAGTTTTTTCGGGAAAATATGGGAATTTTCACCCGATTTTGATACCATTAACCTTTTCCAGATACTTTTGCTGGCTGCGGGTTTCATCTTTACATTTTGGGCCGGGTATCTTATCAGCAAAAGGAACTCACAGAGTGAAAACGAATTGCAGCAGAGCATGATAGCTATTGGCTTTACCGCAGTAGTTTATTTGATTATTGGAATTAAGATTTTGACATTACCCATAATATAAATTTACTTTACATGCATCGTAAAGTATATGATAACGTAGAATATATTGAATTAAAAATCGGACAGGAAAACAAAATCAGATATGCTGATATTCAATCGATGAGGATATATGAAAACCAAGAAACTGATAGCAATACTTGTGCTGTTATTAATCATATCCATGGCATACGGTACTTACAATATTTCACTCTCGAATTTTAAGTTGAGCGACAAGAACAACAGTTATCTCGGCGGTCTCACCTGGTATCGTTCTGCTTCGGGTCTTGAGAAAGGATTCCAGATAGCTCAGCAGGAAAACAAGCCTATTGCCGTATATTTCTGGGCAATATGGTGTCAGTACTGCGCAAAATTCCAATCAGAGACGCTTGGCAACCCGCAAGTAAAAGAGATACTCCAAAAAGATTATGTTCTCGTGGCAATGGACTTGGATATCGACAGGGACGTTTCGGGCAAATACGGTGTGAGCTATCCACCGTATGTGCTTTTCCTTGACGGGAAAGGTAATGTGCTTGAAAGGGTGCCGGGCGCTGTGGATGCGAACTATTTCCTTCCCATTGTCACAAGGGTTAGGGACCAGGTAAGGGGCAAATAATATGATGACCTTCGGAAATGTTATACTTTATATCAGCCTTACGATAGGATTAGTCGCACTTTTGGGACTGTTGCTGAAAGACCGGAAAAACAATGATATTTTAACCAGACTCGTTTCCCCTGCAATAATAGCAGTAGCTGGACTTCTCACTTTTGCCTACCTGCTCCTCACATATTATTTCGTGACAAGCGATTTCACGTATGAGTATGTGTGGCAATACTCAAGTCGCGATTTACCATTAATCTATAAAATATCGGGCACCTGGGCGGGTCAGCCCGGCACATATCTTCTCTGGGTATGGGTGATCTTCCTCTCAGCAGCATGGCTTGCGCAGACAACGAAACACACAACTCCGCTGGCAAGGAGAACCCAGATAATAACCCTGATAGTAGGACTATATCTTATAGTGCTTACACTTATCCAGACCCCTTTTAAGTCAATTTACGAGGATGCGAATATTCCTCTGGGATTTATGCCCCCAGATGGCAATGGCTTGAATGCTCTTCTTATAAACTTCTGGATGATTGTACATCCTCCTTTCATGTTCATAGGCTATGCAACAATGACCATACCGTTTGCCGCAGCCATTGTGTATTTATTCACAAAAGAAGATGGGTGGGAGGAACTGGGCAGGCAGTGGGCAAGGTTTACCTGGTTAATCCTGGGAATGGGCATTGCCGTGGGAGGAGTCTGGGCGTATGTGGTATTAGGATGGGGTGGATTCTGGGCGTGGGACCCCGTTGAAACTGCGTCTTTTATTCCATGGCTCACCCTGACAGGTTTCATGCATGCAGCAGCCCTTCATAGGAAGAATAAATCCACCTTTTCCTTAGCAGCGCCAATGCTGGCTGCAGTTACTTTCATTCTGGTCTTATATGCAGCTATTGTTGTGAGAAGCGGGCTTTTCAACTCAGTCCATGCCTTCGGGGAGACATCCACAGGCACGCTGCTCATCGCCTCAATCCTCTTAACAGGGGCGGTATCTCTTGCCATTGGCATGAAGCGGTACCTTGAAGAGCCTGTTAAGGTAGAAGAGGATAAAGGATTCTGGAACAAGACAAACATTTTCTACATAACCCTTCTCTTGTTCGTGATACTGGCTTTCATTTCCTTCTGGGGCATCACATACCCGGTATTTATCCAGCTCTCGCAGGGTTTTAAGGTAAATGTAGCTTCGGACACCAAGAATTTCTTCAACGTATGGAGCTATCCTTTCACAATCCTGCTTTTGCTTGCACTGGGGTTCTGTTTAAATTACAAGGAATCGGACAAAGAAAACCAGAAAAAAACACTATTTATTGTGGCAGCTCTTTCGCTAATAACAATGTTCCTGCGGACACCAACCTTTTATGTTCTCGATCACTCAAGCCCTTTCTGGGTAAGAGAACCGCCCATCTATAAGCTGCTAGGTTCCATCTCGGCCATATCCATCCTCCCACCCCTGATATATGCAACTTCAGCCATATATCAGTCCCTTTCGGGTTACCTGAAGCTTGGCAACGCACGGGTAAGGACAAAAGGGATTGGCATAGCAATAGTACACATAGCTGTAGTGCTCACGCTTTTTGGTGCAATTATAAGTTCCAACTTCACCTATACCGATCAGGGAATAAATATACCACTTGCTGCAAAAGGACAATTAGTTGATATCGGGGATGGTTACAGTATAAAGTTTATGGACCTTTCAACGAGGGACCTGACCGGAAACACCGTTTCCTATCCCGGGACTCCAATTGCCGATATTTTGCAAAACCCGTCATCTTTTGAAGGAACAAATGTAAAAATAAGCGGGCAAATAACAAATATAAGTTCACTGGAGGGGCACGGCACACTTGTGGCACTTACCGATAATTCAGGAACTATGTTAACTGTATTCTCCAGAAATATCACAGAAACAATTGGCGCAGGGCTGACAGTGACCGGTAATATCATGACCGGTTTTGCGCAGCCTGTGCTCAATGTAGTCAGTGGGGACAGTCTTGATACATCAAGCAATTATAAAGTCCAGAGCGTCCAGCTCGAAGTTTACCGGAACGACAGGAAAATTGGAAGCGGAGTAGCTGAGTACCTGCAAGGAAAAGGTGGAAGCGGGACATTCCCTTTGATTGCCCCTTCCATAACATTACTGGGCGGTGATGTTTACGTTATTTTCCAGGGTGAGAGCGGCGGTTTTATTCCCCTCACGCTGAAAATCATCCCGGCGGTTAATTTTGCATGGATTGGAATCATACTCTTTGCCATCGGGATAATCCTGGTAATGGGTACGAAATCCAAAGCCGGATAAAAAATCATCAGGATTTTTCTTTAAGAGCCTGATTTTCTAAATATACTTTGAACTCTTCGCGTTCCTAGCGCCTTTGTGGTGTTTGATTTATTCACCGCAAATACGCAAAGGCTGCTAAGCGGATTTTGATTGTTTGGTTTTGGACTTATCATCAAGCCCGACATACTCTTTTTTGGTTAAATCCATAAACCGTTGTCGGGAAATACGGGAATAGCCATTTGATAATAAGCTTATCTATTCCAAATAAAAGCATTATCCCGACCAGTATAAGCACCCATCCTGGCAACTTTTTAAGAAGCTCACCGTTCCTTGAAAACCACTGGAATCTATTCGTAAATTTCTTGCCATAATAGGCTATGGAGAGCATGGAGGAGGCTCCTGCCCACGCAATTACAGACAGCATCCATGCCCGTAGGGAATCCGTGAAAGATGCGAATTTTTGCACCAAGTCTCATAATCGTCTGGCTTGCTCAGACAAGCCAGCGAAATCTTTATACTATGGTAATATAATGTATTATATATAAGTTTTACTTACGTATGAAATAATATTAAAGGTGATAAAATATGAACAAAAAAACAATTGTGGCAGTAGCAGCAATACTCGTTGTGCTGGGAGCCGGCTTTGCTCTTGCAGCAGAATCTGCTAGCGGCTTCTGGAACGGCATGATGGGAGGCTACGGACAAGGAAGTGGAACTGGATTTGGAATGATGGCTAACTATGGGCATGGATACGGAATGATAGGCGGCTATGGCGGAATGATGAGCCTCCGTGACGGCTATGGAACAGGACACGGGATGATGGGAGGGAATGGCAACGGAATGATGGGCTATGGTTATTCCAGTGTTGATTATGGGGTTACAAACCCCATAACCATAGAAGAGGCAAAGAAATCCCTAGAACAATATCTTGCATCCACAGGTAATCCGGACATTGTGCTTGCTGAAGTTATAGAATTTGACAATAACTTATATGCAGGAGTTAAAGAAAAAAGCACAGGCAAATATGCCTTTGAACTGCTGGTCAACAATTATACTGGCGCAGTATTCCCCGAAATGGGACCCAACATGATGTGGAACACAAAATACGGGCACATGGGCTGGAATGCGACATCGCAAGCGACGCTAACAAAAGAACAGGCTCTCGGGATTGCTCAGAATTACCTAGACAGGGCGCTTCCCGGAACTAAAACTGGCGATGCTGATGAGTTCTATGGCTATTACACTATAGAAGTGACAAAGGACGACAAGATATACGGAATGCTCAGCGTCAACAGCTACACAGGCGCCGTGTGGTATCACTCATGGCACGGAGCGTTTGTAAAAATGCTGGAAGTTGAATAACCTTCCGGCAATCTCTTTTAATACGTTTGGATTCTTTTAGTAACACGGTGAAAAAAGGTGGATAAAAGATCCCTTGCTGAAATCCTGAATGCTCTTGGCAATGAACACAGCCTTAGCATCATGGGAGTGCTTGCGGGTGGTGAATGTTACGTTTCAGAGCTTGCCAAAGAAGTTGGGGTTTCCCGCCCGCTTCTTTACCTGCATCTAAAAAAACTTGAAAATGCAGGTCTTGTGGAAAGCGAGATAAGGCATTTTGAAGAGCCTCCTTATACCAAGAAATTTTATAAAGCGAAGAATTTTGAATTAATGTTGTCATTGACCAGAATTAAGGAGATAATAAATCCAAAAAATCAGTAAATATATAAGTTAAAAAGCTTCTTTGAGTTTTGATAATAGGAGGAAAAATTATGCCAACAATGATGGATCTGATGTTTGGTTCGACTACAGAAGGGCCAATCTATACTCTTATAATAGTGGTAGTTATTCTTGGTCTTATATCCATTTATTTGAGTTATAAGATCCTTGCGGAACTAAAAGAAATGAAACTTGCGGTTGAGAGGGTAGGAAAACTTCTTGAGTCAGTAGAGTGAAATTATATGATAATTCCAGAGTAAAAGCAAAAATAAAAAGGTCTACATCATAGCTTTCGTTGCTATTGCCCTGGAACCCATCATTGAGCCCATCTCAGAATCCGTGCCTCCGCAATGATCAGTACCTGCTGTCTCGGTATTCCCTGTTGGGCTGCTGTTGCCCATCATTGAACTTTCGTTCGTAGCATTCATCATGCCTTCGTATGTTTCTGACTGCATCATCTGTTGTGGGCAGTTTTTTGACATATCCTCCATCATTTCTGGAGGGCATTCATGGCTCTCAGCATTTGTTGTTTTCTCGTTGCTCGTATTCTGCGCCATTGCGACAGACATGCCGCCGACTGCAAGCAGTATCCCCAGAATTCCAATCACTAACACAGTCTTCTTTTTCATTTTCTCACCTCTTTGAAAAGTACCATATCGCTATGAAAACAATGAACATAATTATCAGATGCAGCCACATACCGGACCCACCACCGCCGCAGCAGCCACCGCCACGAGTTTGTTCTTTCTCCGCCGGACTACTTTCATGGCCCATATGACCTGCTTTTACATCTTTGTCGGTTTCTTTTCCGGTGGGATTATTTTCACTACCTTCATCGCCTGCTTTTAAATTTTTTTCTGCTTCTTTCGGTTTACTTGATCCGCAGCAATCCATTTTTCAATTCTCCTTATAAATTGTTTCTGTATTCTGTTTGTTCGCCTCTATTAATGGTAATTTTGCTTTAAATTTGAAAGATTTTCCCCCGAATTTATTTATGATTTTGAAAATTGTAACCAGAAAATGTGATTGACCTCATCTAGTGAGGCTCAAATTTCCTAAACTTTCCACCAACGAACTGCCCTAAAAAATCAGATATCATAATAAGTGGTATAACAGTCCAGCCGAAACCTGAGAGTATTCTTAATAAAAATATGAACGGGATAGGTATGTGTACAGCCATTATCCATTGTTTGGAGAATCTATTAGCCTTTCCCCTCCAGTAGCCGAAGGGCAGGTTAATCAAAAACACCACCAGCATTAATTCAATTATAGACATGGTTCTAAACTTCCTATTCTGCCAGTCTTTTATTACCCCTTGTTATTCATTTCAATTACGCTTTAAAATTAGAATAAAAAAATACATCAAACTTTAATTTTGAAAAGCGCAAAGTATATAGGTTTACATTGGTTGTAAAGTTATTGACGGGACATCTAAGTGCTTTGGGAAATATGAACTCATGGCACCTCCCCATTTATAAAACAAAAAATGATGAGGAATTTTTGAACATTATTGAACTTGATGATGTATGGAAGATATACAAAATGGGGGAAGTAGAAGTCCCGGCTCTTAAAGGCTTGAGCTTGAAGGTAGCGCCTGGGGAATTCCTGGCGCTCATGGGGCCGAGCGGAAGTGGAAAATCAACAGCTATTAACATGATAGGCTGTCTTGATATACCCACAAAAGGCAGGGTGCTCCTTGCAGGTCAGGATATTGCAGCCCTCACCGAATTAGAACTCTCCCGGATAAGAGGCAAGAAAATAGGTTTTGTCTTTCAGTCTCACAATCTCTATCCAACTCTAACCGCTCTTGAAAATGTCCAGTTGCCCATGAGGGTGCATGAGTTCAGGGAGGCAGAGATATGGGATAGATCAGAGGAACTGCTGCAACTTGTAGGTCTTTCTGACCGCGCCAACCACTACCCTTCCCAGTTGTCAGGCGGCCAGAGCCAGAGAGTAGCGATTGCCAGAGCACTCTCAACTAATCCCCTGTTACTCCTGGCTGATGAACCAACCGGCAATCTCGATACAGAAGCGGGAAAAGAGGTACTGGATATTTTTTCACAGCTAAATGAACAGGGCGTCACGGTAGTTATGATTACTCATGATGAAAAAATTGCGGGAAGGGCGAATAAAATTGTGAGAATGATAGATGGAACACTTGCATCATAATCAAATTGGAGTAAATATATGAATATAAAAATAAGAAAATTTATCTTTTTTATGCTGATTTCGCTGCTGTTTTTACAGAGCGCATCAGCGGCAAAAACGTATCTAGTAACCGAGCATGAACCTGTGTATCCGGGCGATACGGTCTTTGTATGGGTGCCGATTACAAATATAGGTTACGGGACTTGGTTGAGCGATACTGTCGTGAAACTCATTCCAGCAAACAATGCCACTGAAAAAGCAGTACATGTACTCGACGATGCCGTTGTTATCGGAAATCTAGAAGACTGGAATGATATGCGGACGGCAAAGTTCAAAGTCCATATAGATAAAAGCGCGGTGGAAGGAGAATACGATTTTCATGTCCATATTATTTCAAAGGGTAAAGTTGATTCTAGCGGCAGCCTGTCTACGACAACGATGCAGGAGGACAAGATATTGGTTGTTTCAGGCTCCCCTGTAATAACACTCTCAAATTCTTCTACCGGGACCGTGGCACCCGGTTCCTCGAATGAATTTGTTTTGAAATTCAGGAATGAAGGGACAGGTACTGCCAGAAGCCTTTATGTTGATATTGATACTGCAATGGAGCACCTGACAAATGTATTTTCAATAGTAGGTTCAGGCACAAGGTTTTCCCTTGGGAGCCTGGGCCCCGGGGAAGAAGCTGAAATAAGATTTACGCTCCTGGTTGATGCCCAGGCGCAGACCGGTGTTTATAATATTCCTATAAAGATATCAGGAATGAACTACTCGGCCAGCGATTCCATCGGTGTGGGTGTTGCCGGGATTACGGACTTTGAGTTAAGCTACCAGGAATCCGGAAGTAGTTTCCTGCTCAGTGTATCCAACGTCGGGGTCAATCCGGCTAAAGCGGTAAGTGTGGAAGTACCTCCTCAAAACAGTTTCAGCGTGACCGGGAGCAATACACAGGTGATAGGCAATTTGAACTCTGGAGACTATACCTCTGCAAATTTCCAGGTATCACAAAGAGGCAGTTCTGATATGAACATCAAAATAATGTATACTGATGCCGCAGGTGTGCGCAGGTTGATAGAAAAGAAGCTGCCTGTGAAACTTTCAATTGCAATGACCGGTACGGCATCAAGTTCTACTGTGGATCAACATGAAGCGATGCACAGCGGCAGCACATCAAATACCTCCAAACAGGCAGCCAGTTTTGTCCCGTATCTTGGAATTGCGTTACTCGGTATCATTGGCATCTGGCAGCGAAAGAGCATTTCTGAAATGTACCAGAGGCTGAAATTCCAGAGGCAGAGAAGAAAATGAGGCTTCTGGATATCTTCCTGCTGTCTCTTTCCCATGTTAGGAAAAGCAGGATGAGAAGCTGGCTTACTATCGTGGGTGTAATTATAGGCGTTGCCTCGGTCGTAGCCATCATATCCATAGGGCAGGGAATGCAGGAAAATGTGCAGCAGAGGCTGGGAGGTTTCGGTGCTGATATAATAACCGTAATCCCGGGATATTTCAGAGCGACTGGTGTGCATAGCGAAATGCATACCGACCGGTCTGTGAGTACGAGTTCTTCGATTAACCTCACAGATAAAGACATTAAGGTGATTAAACAGGTGCCCGGTGTCATGTATGTAAACGGGCTCGTCTCAGGCAAAGCTGACCTCAAGTACGATAATGAGAAAACAGTAGTTTCTGTAACAGGCGTAGATACTTCAATCTGGAGACTGATGGATAATACAGGAATAGATGATGGAAGATATCTTCAGGCAGGGGATTCTAATTCAATTGCTGTGGGTTACAATCTTGCCCATGGGACTTTCCTTCAATCCATAACTCTTAACCGCCCCATTACCATAGGAGGCAAAAACTTCAGGGTTGTGGGCATTCTCAAGCAATCAGGAGGATTTGGGGGCGGCAGTGACACAGGGATTTACATGCCTGCCGAGATGGCAAGAGAAGTTATCACGGAAAAGGTAGCAAATAACCAGTTTACATCTATAGTCGTTAAAGCCTCGGACGCTTCTCTCGTTGAATACCTCAAGGTGGATATCGAACAGAAGCTTATGAATTCGAGACAGGTAAATCCGCGAACAAAGGATTTTACAGTCATTGCATCAGCCCTTATCCGTGAACAGATGAGCAGCGTGACCCAGACATTATCACTATTTTTAAGTGCAATCGCTGCTGTATCGCTTCTTGTCGGAGCAATAGGCATAGCCAATACCATGTTCATGTCGGTCATGGAACGCACGAAACAGATAGGGCTCCTGAAAGCGATTGGTGCTGGTGAGCGAGAGATCATGAAACTTTTCCTTATCGAGTCGGGAATATTCGGACTGGTGGGAGGAATAATAGGCGTAATATTTGGTGTCGCTATTTCCCTGCTTATCCCTTATCTGGGCATACAGGCGCTGGGCTTTGGTGGAGATATGAAAGCTACTATCACCGCAGGAACTATCTTCTTTGCCCTCGGATTCTCGGTTGTGATAGGCGTATTATCCGGAATAATTCCTGCCCGGCATGCAGCTAAGATGAGACCTGTGGATGCTATAAGGTATGATCAATAGCAACTTTGAATTGAAAACGACTATCCCCCGATCATGGTTTCGAGATTGGGGAGATAGGAAACCCCACCGAACAGGAACAATATTCCAAGCACCATGCTGAAAGAACCTGTAACAAAGGCGGCAGAACGATACAGTCTCTGGCGTTGACTGGATTTGATGTACCCGTATGCACCGAGGACTCCCATGAGGGTATTGGTAGTCACAAGTCCCAAAGAATACACCACGATAATAATAGCGCCAAGTTCCTTCTGTGCGGCAGCCCCTGCGCTTATTGCCAGAGCGAAAAGCAGCATCTGAGTAGGGGTCTCGGCGCCTATTCCATGTATCATGCCGATTATGTATGATGCCCTATTTCCGTATCCGTTTGGAAGAACATGGTGATACTTTCTTGGGGTATTGGTCAGCTTCGCTTTCAGCCAGCTACATGAATTAAGTACTGCATTAGCTGCCAGCGCCCACCTAGGCAGCATCCTGAAATCCTCTCCTTTTTTCTTGTGGAGTGAATAGAAAACATAAATGCCTAGGATTATCAACGTGATGCCTACCACACTTTCCATAATTCTATCAACGCCCTGCGGCAGTGCAAAACTCACAAGCAAGAAACCCAGTGCAATGGCAGCAACCACGCTTGCATGTCCAAGTCCATACAGGAAGCTCATGAATATTCCTTTGCCCACTTTGTTCTGCGTGTTAGTAATGTCGCTTATCGCGGCTATATGATCCCAATCTATACCGTGTCTGATTCCTGCAATCAATCCAGTTAATATAAGGAGGGGCGAAGCCAAATCCAAAAACGTCATCAAATAATTCCTCCTGCAAACCTGAAATTCGATTTAAATACCGTTTTTACCATTGTTTTTCCTCATCTTAGTAACACAATAATTGTGAAATATATTTAATTAATGTTACAAAATTTTAATTTCGTAACACTAATCTGTCATGATAATATGTCATAAATAGATTGTGGTATAAATTTTTAAAACACAAATCTTATAAAGAACGACTTACAGACAAAATACTATGCCAATTGACCCGGTCTGCTGGATGCGTGTTGAGAGAACAGCAGAATATACAGCCGAAATATATGGATCAAAAGTATTACTTTTGCTCTTCTAAATGCAAAAAAGAATTTGAATTTTGTCCTCAAAAGTATCTGGGTTTGAAAAGCCCTATGAAGATGCCTGAGTAGGGCAGAACGTTTTTAACAGAATGGTTTTTCTGAAATACTAACCTGTGGTCTGAAATAATCCAGCATGCTATTGACCATCACTCCCATAACCGCCCAGAAAGCAAACATAGCTCCAAGGCTTTCGATCCTGCAAAGCCGGCGCCGTTCATATGGCATGAATTCCACCATCCCGAGATAGTTGATATTCCCGAAGATACAACATTCACTACCAGGCTTTAGCGCGAGACGGGAATAAAGGGCGAGCATACTTGTGAATAATACTCTTGCCGCTCATGCGTACTTTCATGCGGCTTCGTATACTGATTTTGCGAGGTCGTTTGTGGATTTTTGCAGTTCGAAGATTTGATATCTAAAAACACTTTTTAATTTAAAACTTTCACAAATATTTGAGGAATAAGCCACTTAGTTTTCCAGGCAGTGAATGATGGCTGTACATATCCCTGTGCCGTTTGTCTTTTTATTGAGGATACTTTCAGGTTTGAACTGGGTTACTATACCGCTGTTGTATTGTCCGATGTTGGCAGATAGCAACAAATGCCAAAACTCAATATTTGAGTATGTTTGCAAAGTAATTGCTATTACTCTGGTTTTATACGATGATTTCCATCAGAACTGCGCCAAATCGGAAGCAATGGAATTCACAGTCGCATATTTAAATTAATAATTACTATCAAAGAACATGAAAAAATGGTTAATACTGGCACTCCTGCTTGTTGCTTTTTCGGCTTATGCATCATCTGTTGTACTAAATGGTCTTGAGAACCCACTTTTCTGTGCAAATTGCCATGCCTCTGAGTATAAGAACTACATTACTTCGGTGAACAGTTCAGACGTGGCACATAAAGAAAAGAACATCACATGCATAGAATGCCATTCAACTCCAGGAATCACATCAAGTTTAGCTGCTAAAAACCTGCTTATAAAGGCGCAACTCGTAAACTACTCACTTGTAGCATTTAACAGATTATTATCCTCAAATTTTACATTAAATGAAAGTATCAATGTCTCTGATTTTTCCATCCTTAAAGCCAACTGTACCAAATGCCATGATATTAAGAAAATAGAATCATTATCTTTTAATCATTCCAATGTTTCGAAATGCGAAAAATGCCACCCACTGCATAAAGATCAAAAACTAATAGAAGGAGGATTATGGAGACGAATGGGTGAGGGTGGGCACAAAAACTTAACCTGCGGAAACTGCCACGGCACCGATACCACGCGATTAGAGGAGCTTCCCCAGTGCACCAAATGCCATATACCTCACTTAAAAGGCGCACAGTGGGATAGGAGTATCTGCCTTGGTTGTCATAGTGACCCACATCTTCCTATCAAAAATGCAGTCTTTAAAGGTAACATAACAAAAGAAATGTGTGCTGCATGCCATGAAAATATTTACCAGACTTTAACGGAATATAACAGCAAACATAATTACATCGTACCTGCCTGTATCAACTGCCATCCAAAACACAAAATAGCAATAAATTGCCGCTCTTGCCATATGTCACATGGGATATCTCATTCAGGCAGTAACTGTTCAAGCTGCCATGGCTATGTAAAGGGCTGCATGGATTGCCACACCAATCCACATGCGCCGTTGAGCGGTCTTCCGCTGATAACAGGTAGAGACCAGTGGACAGAGTATGCAAAGCAGGCAGGAAAGAAATAAAATTATGACCAGACTCAAAGCCCGGATAGTCTCGCGGGAAAAGCGCAGGGCGAGGCGCATGTCACCTACAATAACATGGTGCTCAAAGCGAATCTAGCGCTATTGATATTTTAAAAACTTTACTCAAAAGTACCATCAGTTTAAAAAGGGGATTAAGTTATTTCATCAATATTTCACTCTTAACTGCTGTTATTATATCTGACCTCTTTGTTTTGAATTGCAATATTTTTTCCTTTTTTATCAACTACTCTGACATTAATACTTAGTATATCACCAGGATTTGGATTTGCGCCGAGCCCTATGGTAATATTATATACTCCAGTACCCCTATACGGCACGGACGTCCATTGTCCGATCATCTGCGACTTACGTGTTACTACGACCATGACACCGGGAGCATCTAATCCAGTCATCGTTGGCACGCTTATTTTGCTATGAGGCTCAAAATGGGCAGTGATATTTTCAATTTCTGCAACGGTTTCATTCCCCCTAACGCTTCCGTTTATCCTGATTTCAGTCTTCAATATCATTCCTTCTTTTTTGCTGCCCGTATAGTATATACCCGCAACCATCAAACCTATAATAACTGATACAAAGATTAAGATTTTTAAAATACTCATACCATCACCTTGGTATATCTGTACATAAATTTTACTGAAAAGCGAAACAAAACAATTTCATTTATAAAAAAATAAAAAGCAGTATGAAACTGCTTTATTGACCGCTTGTTATATTACTTTGGAATGATGTTAGATTTTTGCTGAATGCTATAGTGTATTTGTGCGATGCATCTTCACTAACATTGGCGTTATAGCCTGTTGGTCTTGTCCAGTTGAAAGTCACTGCTGTATGACTGTGACATCCTAAGCATGCCTCGTTTGCTCCATTCAGTGGAATTTCACTACCTGTAGTACCATTCAACGCCTCTAAGTAATAGGGTTGGTGTGTTTCTTTAGAATCATTGAATTGCGTTGCAACATCGGTATGACATTGTGTGCATTCCAGAGTCACGACCATTGTATGAGTGCTGCCAAAACCCAAAAGGTCGGGAGTTTGGTTGAACCAACCTGGTTGCCTTCCAGGGGCGGCTGAAGGTACACCTGATACGTTGGTAAAAGAGTCGGACACACGGTGGCAACCCACACATTTACCAAGCGCATTGTCATTAGTTCCGCTATTCCAGGCACTGCTATCCCCTAAGTTTTTGTGCATGTCGCTGTTCTGGATATTATCATAGATATCTTGATGGCATTTTTGGCAGGTGACATTGTCAGCACTAACGAAGTTATGCTGCCCTGCAAATAACGAGAGCGTTGATGGCATTGCAAACAGACCTACTGCTATCACTGCCACTGACATCAATATTATTTTACTGTTCATTTTTTTTTCACTTCCTTTTTATCTTATTTTTCCGTTTTTGGAAAGATTCGTTTTTAAGGAACAATTCCCTCAAACGAATCCTTTCCTACACAAATTTACCCTATTCCAATTTTTTCCTATTTTTGAGGTATAACTTGGAATTAATATGGGGTCAATTTGGGTATAGTTTTACTTGGATTTTACATTATATAACTTTAATTTGTAAAATATTTCAATTAAAAGGATTTGATTGAAAATAAATTCAATTAAAATACTTTATTGTAAAATATTTCAATTAATAAGCTTTTAATTGAAAAAAAATTCAATTATTAAGCTTTATTTAACTTTTTTTCAATAAATCAGTTCAATTGTAACTTTATTTCAAAAAAAGTATTTATATCATCAAAATGTAAATATGGTTGCAGCCTTTGCAGCAGAATCACCACCTTTTCCTATCCAGAAAAATGATGTTTTTTTGCAAAGGTTGCTTTTCTACTTATATTAACTAATAATTAACCCTGTGTTAGATTATTTTTGATCGCGCATTATAAAACAAGCTATGCATGAGCTATATATGAATAATCTTTATTGCAATTTATTTCAATAAACTGGCTTAATTAGAACTTTATTTCAAATAATGTTTTTATAGCATTGATTTAAAATGTATATTTAAGAAATGACTTATGAAAAAATGAAACTTGGACTCTTGATTGGTTTTATCAGTGTAATTATTGCATTGTTCGTTCTTACGCTGTTCGTTCCAATTTCAACAATATTCTTAGCTTTAATTCTTGGACTACTCTTTGCTGTTCCAGTGTCGGCTTTGGTATTAATACTCATTGGTGGAGCCTCCTCAATTTTAAAGAAAATAAAAATACCAACGCCAAAGTAAAAAAATAGTTCTCAGATGTGTATAATTTGAAATATTAACTTTCCTGCTAAATGGGGGAAAGTCAAAAATTTCCAGTCCTCTTTTCAAAAAATATTTTTATATAAGCAATCTAAGTATGGTTTTAGCCTTTGCAGCCCTACCCCATTCCAAACTTCCTATTCCCTGAAACCTTTTTTTGCAAAGGCATTACCTCTATACATACATCCGATACCTTTAGTATGGGTAATTGCAATAATTAGAACTAAACGATAAAAAGAGCCAGCCAAGATGCTAAAGAACAAATCAAACAAAATAATAGGTGGGGGAATAGCCAAGAAGTTCATCATATGGACAGTTGCCATTATAGTGCTCCTTGATATTCTGGCTGCTAATTTTATGCTGTCTGACCTAGACAAGATATTGTCTGAAGATCTCAATGGGAGGGGAAGGCTTCTCGTAAGACATCTTGCTGAAGAAAGCAGCAGAAGCTTATTAAATGAGGATACTGGAAACCTAAACCAGCATGTTGAGAATATTAAGATTGCAGATAGTGATGTAAAATATGTTTATGTAACCGACATTCAGAATAATGTAATAGCACACGCATCCCCAAACGATTTTCTGCTTCCTAACGCCGAGGGAAACAGCAGCTCCGGTGCCACAGAGGAAAATGTTGTTGATTTTAAAGCTCAAATACCCGGAGGGGGAGGTTTTGCCCATGTTGGAATGGATAGGACATCCATAAAAGAAAAGATTAACAACCAAACCCGGATCATAATCGCCAACATCCTGACAGAAGGAACGCTTGGCTTTTTGATGGCTTATATTGCCGGAATTTATTTGACAAGACCTCTACGTGCTCTGGTAAAAGGAGCGCAAGAAATAGGCAGGGGAAACCTTGGATACAAAATAGAACCCGGCTCAAGCGATGATGAAATCCAGACCCTTTCAAACGCTTTCAACCAGATGTCATACAACCTGAGTGAAAGTGTAAGCGAGCTTCGCAAGCTCTCAACTGCTGTTGAAGAGGCTCCAGACGGAGTCAGAATTACCGACCTTGACGGCTATATAATCTACTCCAACAAAGCAACAGAGAAGATACTGGGTTTCTCTCCTGAGGAATTAAAGGGAAAGCATGTCAATGAACTGAATGTAGTCCCGGATTTTGGAAGCAGAGTGATAATCCCGGCTATAAAAGATACCGGGCGCTGGAGTGGGGAACTCATACAAAAACGCAAGGATGGGAAAGAAATTCCTATCTGGCTGAGCTCCTCGATGGTTAAAAACAGCAAAGGTGAGCCGATAGCCATGGTGGGAATTATCAGTGATATCACAGACCAGAAAGAGAAGGAACAGCTTGAGAAACAACTTTTGCATGCCGACAAGCTCGCTACGGTAGGTCAACTGGCAGCAGGGGTTGCCCATGAAATAAATAATCCTCTGGGTAATATATCCATGTACACTCAGATACTGTTAAAAAAGACAAAAGATGAGAACACTATAGAAAAACTCAAAATAATTAATGATGAAACAAACAGGGCTGCGCAGATAGTTAAAGGATTGCTCGATTTTGCGAGGCAATCCGAGCTCAAACTAACCCGCATAGATATAAATAAAGAAATAGAAAAAGTACTTAGTATTATGACTCCTCAATTAAAAGAAATCAAGGTAACTACCGAATTTGACCCTGTTCCCCACATCCTAGCCGATAGCGGCCAGATTCAGCAGGTCATAATGAACCTGCTTAAGAATTCAATCCAATCAATCACGAAAAATGGAGAAATAATGATTAAAACTGCAGCCAAAAATGATTATGTGGAGATTAACATATCTGACAACGGCTGCGGCATACCAGAGGAAGACCTGAACAAAATATTCGATCCCTTCTTCACGACAAAGGAGATGGGTAAAGGAACAGGTCTTGGTCTTTCGATCTCCTATGGAATTATCAAACGCCACAATGGCTCTATAGAAGTGAAAAGCAATACAGGAAAGGGCACGACATTAACAATAAAATTACCGGTTTGATATTATGAAAGATATTTTAGTTATAGAAGATGATAGGAAAATGCGAGATGGATTAGTGGAAATCCTGAAAGATGAAGGGTTCAATGTTGAATCTGCCGAAAATGGTCAATCAGGGCTTGACAAATTAAGGAAAAAAGATTTTGATATCGTCCTGACAGATCTTATGATGCCTGTTATGGGAGGAATGGAGGTCTTGAGGGAAATTAAACGTACGAAACCCAAAACCAGCGTAATAATAATTACTGCATTTGGGACTATTGAAAACGCTGTTGACGCTATCAAAGTGGGAGCTTCGGATTACATAACGAAACCTTTTAAGATAGATGAAATCCAAACAAAAATCCGTAAAGTTCTTGTAGAAACAGAGTTTGAAAAAGTTCCCCCCTTTCTTGATTCAGATGTAATTAAGGCAATATCAAATCCTATACGGAAAAACACGATAAAACTTCTTGATAAAGCAGGTAAACTCAAATTCACAGAGATTAAGAATGCGCTTAAAATAGATGATGCCACGAAACTCAGTTTTCATCTTCGTATCTTGAAGTCGTATAATGTTATTGAACAGGACAGCGATAAGATATACATGCTAACCCTTTCTGGTAAAAAATTGATGGAGAGCTTAAAAAGGGTAGACGGGACAGCATAGATACCCGATTCAATTGATGTCGTCTGCTGGATGCGTGTTGAGAGAACAGCAGAATATACAGCCGAATATACGGGCCAAAAGTATTACTTTTGCTCTTCTAAATGCAAAAAAGAATTTGAATTTCGTCCTCAAAAGTATCTGGGTGTGAAAAGCCCTATGAAGATGCCTGAGTAGGGCATGACGTTTTTAACAGAATGGTTTTTCTGAAATACTAACCTGTGGTCTGAAATAATCCAGCATGCTATTGACCACTACTCCCATAATCGCCCAGAAAGCAAACATGGCTCCAAGGCTTTCGATCCTGTATTTCCATAGCAAATCTGAAGGAATAGAAGGTATGTTGGAATTAGAGGGTACCAATAAGAATGCAGTAATAATTATTGCAACAAATGCAAGAGCTCCTATCGAAAGTCCAAACATAGGATTATATTTTAGGGATAAGCGCGGATAAATCGTCCAGAAGGCTATTGAAGCAAGAATTCCTGCGATGATTATGGCAAAGAAGATGCTCTGCCTCGTCATCACTGGTAGCGAGGTCTCAATACCAGGCGGGTTAGGCGGCAGATAGAGGGACGGAATGAACACCGCCACTAAAAAACTATTTAAAGCCAGAATCAGACCTTTGAACTGAGCGTTTTTCACATGAATCCTGCGCTGAACCATAGTATACGTGAATGTAAATATTATAGAGTAGAGGATTCCAAGCATAATTGCTCCGGCGAAAGTCCAGAAGTGAACAACGTTCCTTGAAATTAAGGGATGGGAATCAGGTATTTGGACTTCGTACGTTTCTGCTTCCAGTATAAGTGGCGTTAGAAATAAAAGGAGAAGTCCACCAAGGGCTGTGCCTGAAATAAGACCAGCAGAAACACCTGCTTTCAATATAGATAAAAAATTCAACGAGCCTTCAATGGCAGGGAAAACCTGCTGCGTGACGGAGGTCATGAAATCCCTCGTGGAGTGCAGGGAAGCTTTCGAAGTTTGCAAATCCTATTATATAAATTGCAAGAGCTATTGTCAGAAAAATTACTGCAAGCTTCGCGAGCATTGCATAATCCAATTCGTATTTATACTCATATCCATACCTGTATTCGCTGCTCAATTCATTCATTATAATACCTCAATTAAGCTGCATGATCATGCAAGAGATAAAATATTTAACCTTTCAGGCAATAGTTGTTATCCATATGGCTAACGATGTTTTTAAAGTGCTCAGCAGTACTACGCGCCTGAAAATGCTGAAGATATTGGCTAAGAAAGAAATGCACATCACAGGACTTGCAAGAGAATTGAATCTCTCCGTTCCGGTAGTGGCTAAACATGCGAAGCTTCTGGAGAGAGCAAATTTAATTGAAATAAAAAAGTTTGGCAAAACCCATGTGCTTGGCAGTAAAATAAAAAACATATATGGTATGCTTAATGAACTTGCCGACTCACACACCATTGATCTGCAAAAAGGTGCCAGTATTCTGGAAGCCCTGAAAAAAGTATCTGGAGTAGAATTAAAAACTGTTGGCGATAAAGAGTTTGTTATGGCTATCGACGGAGAAGAGGGGCTTTACCTCTATGAAGTTAACGGGAACTCGCCCAATTCAACAACTGAGAAATTTAAGATAGAAAAAGATTGCACTATCGAATGGAAAAAATTAATACCAGTAACGAGAAAGAAGATTTTTGTAAAAATCAAACAGAATAACAGATTACCTTATTCAAATCACTCCTGATTTTTGTACTAATATCTTTTCGGTAAGTTCCTTTCCAAGTGATTTCCCTTCTCCTGCCACAATGACCAGAATCGGTCCCCCGAAGGGAGCAATGCTCTTTACCTCAACCTCAACCTGAGGATATAATCCAAGGCTGCCCAGATACTGCAGCATCTCAGAGTTCTCCTCAAAGACGCTTATAATAACACCTTTTTCATTTGCTTTGAGTTCTGAAAGCTTTACAGTATTATCTTGAACTATCAATCCCTCTTTATCAGGTATCGGATAACCATGCGGGCATGTTTTAGGATTGCCCAGCTTCTCTTCGATTTTTTCCTCCATCTCAGGACTTATATCGTGTTCGAGTCTGCATGCCTCCTCATGTACTTTATCCCATTTAAAACCCAGAATATCCGTAAGTAGACGCTCAGAGAGGCGATGTTTTCTTATCACTTTCTTGGCTTCAAGTTCACCTTCTTTCGTCAATACCACTCCTTTCTCAGCGTACTTTACAAGTCCCTTCTGTTCAAGTTGCTTTAGCATCTCTGAAACGGATGAAGCGCTTAACTCCAGGCGTTCTGCTAATTTCGAGGTGGTGGCGGATTCATGCATCTCCTGCAGTTTATATATATACTCTAGATATTCTTCTGTCCTCGGAGATTCTTTGGTCATATATTAGCCATAAGGCTTCGGGATACCTAATACTTTACTTCACCGTGGGATATTTGTATTATTTTGTCCCCTATTTCACCTATTTCAGGGTTGTGAGTTACAATCACTATCGTTCTCCCTTCGCTGTGGAGTTCTCTGAATATATCAAGAACTGCTTCCTCATTCTTTTTATCGAGGTTTCCTGTAGGCTCATCCGCTAATATTATTTGAGGCTGGTTTATCAGCGCCCTTGCTATACACACGCGTTGCTGTTCCCCTCCAGAAAGCTGGGAGGGCAGGTGATGCAACCTCTGCTCTATGCCCACGCGTACAAGCGCCTCTTTTGCTTCTTTCTCGTCCTCAATGCTGTGGAAGTACTGCGCTATCATCACATTCTCAAGGGCGGTAAGATGGGGGATCATGTGGAACTGCTGGAAAACGAGACCAATGTTCTCGCGCCGAAAACGCGTTCTTTCCTTCTGGTTGAGCTTCGTTGTTTCGATTCCATTCACCAGCAAAGAGCCGCTTGTTGGTGAATCAAGGCATCCTATCAGGTTCAGAAGCGTGGTTTTTCCGCTCCCAGAAGGTCCCATTATATTAACCCATTCTCCTTTTTCGATCGTGAAACTGGCATCTTTCAGCGCACATGTTGTATCGTATTTTTTAATAAGATTTTTTGCTATTATCATTTTTATTCACCTCTAAGTATTACTACAGGATCGATTGAAATTGCACGCCTGATGGGTATTAGGCTTGAAATTGCAGCGACCATTGTTGAGATTAAAAGAGTGAGAACGAAAACTTCTGGCTTTATCGATACATTCAAATCAAATATCTCCATTCCTATGAATTGTGCAAGTGAAAGCCCGACAAAATATCCAAGGATGCCGCCTGCTATACCCATTACCCCGGCCTCGGCAAGAAATATAGCTGCAAGCTTGCCATTTCCGCAGCCAAGTGCCTTCATAAGTCCTATTTCGCGGCTTCGCTCAAGTACACTTGTTATCATTGTGCAAAAGAGACTGAGGCTTGCAGCCGAGAGGACAAAAAAAGCCACAAGAGCCATTAAAAGCTGGGTTTTGTCAAGAAGAGCTTTCTCGCTCTCGGCAACCTGCCGAATCTTCTTTACTTTATAGCCCTCATTTTCGAGATACTTGATGACGTCATCGATATCTCCAAGAACACTCACCTGCACCAATGTAGCCCCGCTTTTGCCTGAAATCTCCTCCGCACTTTTCATGGGGATGAAAATCCTGTTATCATCAGATGTGCCTGTATCCAGGATACCTGAGACTTTAAAGGATTTCTCCCCTATGCTCAGGATATCGCCGGTTCTAAGTCCCAGTTTGTTTGCAGCATTAATGCCCGGCAGTACCTCTTCCTGTTCAGGAAGTGCGCCTTCAACATGCCACCATGGGTTCATTTTTCGTGCTGCTTCAAGATCTGCCCCTGCAAATTCTATCTTTTTTGAGTTAACCTCAGCTTTGAAATAAAGAATAGAGACATAACCTATGATGGAACTATGCGTGGCATTGAACTGGTTGATATATTCTCCTTCACCTGGCAGGACAACCAGATTGGCTCCATAGCTTCTAAGTTCCTTGCCCATCTGCTCCCTTATATCCAGAGAAATGGTTAGCAGAGACGTCACCATGGCAGCGCCAAGCATTACTGCAATTACAGATATCAACAACCGTTCTCTTCTTACCCAGAGTGATTTTGTTACCAGACGGGTGAACAATTTAATCACCCCTGAGTATTATGGATGGTTCTATTTCAACAGCCTTTTTCACCGGCAGCATGCTGCCAAGAAGAGCGATTCCAACCGATAGCATCCCTGAAATCGATACAGAGAAAAGGGAGGGATTTATGATAGCGCCGAATACCCACATGCCTACTATTCTGGCCAGTACAATACCAATAAGAATTCCAATTGCTCCGCCTATGATGCCCGTAACAGCCGCCTCGGCAAAGAATAGTTGTGCGATTTGATTTCCATCAGCGCCTATCGCTTTCATCAACCCGATTTCTTTTCTCCTCTCGAAAATCGAGGTATTCATGGCTGCTGCGACACCCAGCGAGGCTGTGGTCATAGCTATACCTGTAATCAGGAACATAAGCCATTCAAATTTTTTAAGAATTTTCCCTTCATTGTCCGCCACCTGCCTGATGGGCTTGGCAGTTGCACTGGGCACTACCTCTTCGATCTGGAGCATTATGGAGGAAATATACGGTGTGCAGTACCAGATTTCATATTTTTCAGGCGGAAGCTTGGACTGGTCTATCTTCTCTTCAGGCTCAGGCTTGGTCAGTGCGCTGACCACCACTCGATCAACCATGCCCTGCTTCTCGAAAAGTATCTGTGCATCCTTAAGAGATACTATCACCTGCCCATCCTCATCCCCGCCAGTGGAGAGAATGCCTGACACTTTGAAAGTTGCATTATTACTGCCGAACTCTGCCTTGAAAAGATCTCCTCGCTTTAGCCCTAATTTTTCAGCAGCATTGATACCAACCAGAGCTTCCCCCGGTGCAGGCCATTCTCCATCCACCTTCCACCAGGGCGCTATTGTCTTTACCCCTGTCCTGATAGTTGCCTCCTTCTCTTGCGCCTTCCTGTTTCCGATAAATGTCTTATTTATCCCCGGTATCCTGATTTCCTCGTCTAAATAAGTGCCGCTCAGTACTATTTCCGTGTCTTTTATCTTTACAGTATCACTGAGATAGGGGGAATATCCTATTATGTTGTGCCTCCAGAAGATGGTCTTCATTTTGTAGAGTTCGCTCTCGTTTATGAATGTACCCTCTGATGATGGCAATAAAAGAATATTTGCACCGTAGCTTTTTAACTCCCTTCCCATTTTATCATTGATGTCAAATGATACTGTAAGGAGGGTTGAAGCTATGGACGCGCCCATGACTACTGCCAGTACTGCCAGGGCTATCCTGAGCTTTCTTCGTTGAATTGCTGAAAAGAGCAAGCGAGGGAACATATGTGCACTCTTTATTTGAACAGGTCGGCCCTTTCTCCCGCATCATCTGTTTTTATCACGATCTCATCGCCAGCAACTGTATATTTAAGGGGTATGGGATTGCATCCGCCCGCTTCGCCTATGGTATCAGGGTTAATAGGTGCTCCACACCGCTTGCATATGAGCTGCTCCCCTTCCTGTACATACCCGGCAGCGCCACACAGAGCGCAGGCATCATAAGCTACAGCAACAATTCCATCACTTCTCGTAATCGCAAGAATCCTGGCATTGGCTTTACCATCGCTGCCGTGCATAGGGCAGTTTGCTGGCATGTTCTGCATGTCGCAAACGTATTTGTGCAGACTCCCATCAGCGCTCGCTACTGAGATTCTTACCTCATTTCCAGCTATATTCACTTTTTCAGGCTTGGGATCTACTCCCTGCGGCAATGCAGATATCTGGGCGCTTACAAAAGCAAGTATTAAAACCGCAGCCACTATACCTACTGCAATTTTCCTGTTTCTCTCTTTACGGATTGCTCCAAGAGCTTTTCTTTTTTCAATGCCCTCAATGCCTTCAGTTTTTATCTGCTTCCATGGCACCATTATGAACAATACCGCAAGGAAACCAAGCAAGATACCAGTGAATACAATAGATGTCGAGTCCTTTACTAACGGACCTACGATACTCATGCCGATCGGGTTGAGAGTTATTACTCCTACTTCTGACCACTCATGTACTCCGCCCACAATCAGTTGGAAGATTATTATAGCTAACATAACACCAGTTATCTTGAAGAACCTTCCAAGGTTCATCTTAAGGCTGCCTTTAATAAATAAGTAACCAAAAAGCCCTGCCAATGCAAAACCTACAGTTGCTTCCAAAGCAACAAAAGGATTTGTCTTTGTTATTGTTGTAGAGAGGAATAATATAATTTCTGCACCTTCTCTGTATATCATGAAAAAGGTAAGCGCAAGAACTCCGAATGCCTGCCACTTACTCAGAGCACTTTCCATGCTCTGCTCGATATCCTGCCTGATGTGCTTTGAAGTGTGGTGCATCCACATCAGCATTGTAGCTAAGAAGAACGCTGTCACAAAGAACATCAGACCACCCATGAAATCACTCCATTCTGTCTTAAGCATTTGAATTACTATGGCAGTCGCGATACTTCCTGCTACAGCCGCAATGATTCCGGCGTATACATATTTGTTCAGCGCTTGTTTATTGGTCTTATTAAGGTATGCGAGTATTATACCAATTACAAGCGCTGCTTCTATTCCTTCTCTTAGAGTAATTGTTAGTGTTTCAAACATGATTTCACCTTTATTAGGTTTGCCTAACATTTTATAATGCAATAGTAGTTATTAAATATTTCGGTTACCCTAATATTATATTTCTGATAACCTTATTATTAAAAAATCTTAGATAACAAAACATATAGAACGCTGTGCTTAAAGTAGAAATCGAATAGAATAGCAGAATACCTGTTCAAATAAAACGAGGTGCAATATGGAAAAAGTGATCCTTGATATCGCCGGAATGCGCTGCGGGGCATGTTCTGCAGGCATCGAGCTAATGCTTGGAAAAAAGAAAGGAGTCAAGAGCGCGAAGGTTTCTTTGGATGAGAGAATGGCAGTCGTGGAGTACGACTCGGCAATAGTGAGAGCGTTGGATATCGCAAAGACTGTGAACGATCTCGGATATATAGCAACGGCAAGAAAGTAAACCAGATAGGGTTATTCGAGATTATTGGAACAGGCTCATACTTCTTTTTAATCGCTTATTTTAAGGTTAAAAATTAGCTCCAAACCTCGGCAGCATACATTAATAATACTACAAATACGGCTCAATTGATGTTCAGACTTTGTAACCAGATATTGTCAATTTAAAGGGATATATTTAAATATCTTCATCGCCATATAATTTCATGGTGAATATGGGCGAAGAGATTTATAAATGTCCAAAATGTGGAAGTCAGGATAGTGTTTGGCGTGGATACAGGTACAATGAATCGGGGAAAAAAAGATTGAGAAAATGCAAAAATTGTGGTTCAAAATTCTCCCCTGATGATGGATTCATAAGACGACGTTTTCAGAAAGAA
>JAPZAO010000029.1 GCA_027460615.1 Candidatus Methanoperedens sp. | reverse complement strand
GGGGCTGTGGGACAGAATTAAGCGGGGTACAGGTTTAACAGATTATGCCAGACACCGGTACAGGTTAAAGCAGTACCAATCCGGTCATCCCTTTTTTGTCCCACCGTCCATCCAAACCACCTCTTATCCGCCGAAAAACCAGATTCAGAATTATTTCTCAAATAATATTGTTCAAGGATGGAATTGTATTATTTACAAACTCCTTCATTGTATCCTTCCATTTCCAGGAACCTCTCAATGTTGCATTTTTCCTCGGAATGACATAGACCTTTGCCTTCCCGAATCTATCCACATAAGAAGGCAAGCTATAATATTTATCAAGCCTCACACTATCGATTTCTACGTCAACATGTTTCAGCATTTCCATCGCTCTGCCGAAAGCTTCTTTCTCACTCTTTAAACTCATTCCAAATGCTACATACATTTTTGATTCAAGGTCGAGTAACTTGAAGGAATAAACGAAAGCCTTAGTCCCGGAATACTCTTTTGCTTTATCCTTTCGTTTCTGAGTTTCAGAAGCATAATGCTTTTTTATCGTTAATGAATAGCCAGTCCCATCTCCGCATGCATCAATATCCTTGACCTCTTTTGTCTTCAAAATCAGCATGTGAAGGTTGTAAATAGCCATAGATACATCATAATTCGAATATAACCGCTCGACTTTTTTATTGTTGACATCAATTCCTGAAAGGAGAGAAAATAAAGCAAGCATTGAAGCCATCTTCCTGTTGCTTTCTCCTATTAGTTCTTTCAATAAGAGAATAATGACGCTATGTTTAAGATCAAGAGCTGGCGGTCTTCCACTACCTCTATGAATCTTGATATTCGTGGCCTCATTTATCAAAGGTTCAAGGTTACAGATTGCTCCCTTGATTCGATTCGCTAATTGCTGTTCATATGTTCGCCAATCTCGTTTATTTTCTACTTTGTTCTCTTTGTACTTATTTAACAGAAATTCTTCTACGTCTTTTAATCTATCCCTTATGTCCTCGTTTATCATCATAATCTTATTTAGGATGCAAAGGCAGATATTCCGAAAAAATATATTGGAAGACGGGTTTACGTGATAATTACTAAAACTGTTGTAGAATGAACTTTAAACTATTTTTGTCCCACAGCCTAAAACGGGATTAAGTATTTGATGTTTTAAAGATATCTTCAAAGATAATGGTTTCATCAAGAAAGATAGTTATCTATTTTGCAACATTTTTTATTTTGCTGTTCATAATAGCCGGAAGCCTTTTTTTGATCCTGGGCGGTACGGACTTCGGGATATCAAAAAACAGGGTCGAAGTCATTTATGTCCAGGGAGTGATGATAACGGGCAGCGTTCCGGCAGGACTGGGGATCGCGGCTTCAGAAGACATTACAAAAAGCCTGAAGGATGCCTCGGATGATGACGGTGTAAAAGCAATCGTGATGCGGATAAACAGCCCCGGGGGGTCTCCCGCTGCGGCTGAAGAGATAGTGGCTGCAATGAAAAAAACCAAAAAACCCATTGTTGTTTCTATGGGTGATGTGGCAGCCAGTGCGGCATATTATATAAGCGCCCCTGCAGACAGGATAATTGCCAACCCCGATACCATGACGGGCAGTATCGGAGTAATCTGGGAATTCCAGAACAGGTCGAAATTCTATGAAAAGGACGGGACTGAGTTTTACATTGCAAAATCCGGCGAGTTGAAGGATATGGGCGGGGACTGGCGGGGACTGACCGATGATGAAAAGAAATACGCAGACCAGGTCATATCAGAAGCTTTCGGGCGTTTCGTACTTGAAGTGGCAACAGACCGGAACCTGAGTTTAAGTAAAGTCAAAGACCTTGCTGATGGCAGGGTCTATACCGGCGCAAAAGCTAAAGAATTAGGGCTTGTGGATGATTTCGGAAGCCTTGATGACGCGATCGATATTGCAGCGAAGCTTGGAGGAATAGTAGGGACACCTGAAGTTACCTATGCCAACAAGCCATCGCTTTCACAATTGCTGTTCGGCGGGCAAAAAGCAGATATCACCCAATTCACAAGCTATTTTTATGAGAATCCTTACGGAAAACTGCTCTCAATGTCTTATAGTTAAAAACTAAACGTTTTTAACTTATCTTTGCGACCTTTGCGCCTCTGCGGTAAGTAAAACCAACACCGCAAAGTCGCAAAGAACGCAAAGTGTTCCTAAAATAGCATTGAATATTAAGTTCTCAACTTTAATTCAATTTCGTGATTTCTTCTGTTGTTTCTTAATTACTTCTACTTTCTTTTTCAGTTCTTCAGGCAGCGTGTCATTTAACTTTCCCGAATAAAAATCATAGCGCGAAGCCAAGGAAATTTTTGAGGCGAGCGCTCTTGCAATCTTTCCGCGCTGCCATCCTGGGGCTTTGTTTACAAGCGGATGCCTGAAAATTAACCCGTGTTTTGGCGATGACGCTTTGCCTTTCAGGTGTTTAAAAAGCGCATTGCCCGCCCCGATTACCTGCACCGTGCTTGAAGACATCGAAGCCAGTCTTTTAAGACTTCCCGCAATGCTCAAAAGCCGCGCCCCGAGGATGTGCCCTGCAATATTTGTAAGGTTCGGGGCAATTACCGGCATATTTTCCCTGATATATTCTTCAATGGACTTTCGGGTATCATACAATCCAAGAAGCGACGAAGCAAAATCCTGCATGATTTTTAAATCGGAATTATTTGAATTTCCTGTATCTTTTATCCCGATTATATTTTTTGCGAGTTCTTCACTTTTTAATGGAGTTTCTTCAAAATTAAAAATATACCATTCCTTGAGTCTTTCTGCAAGAATATTCATGGTTTCATCAAGGTCGTCTATAGCCTCGACTGCCGCTATTATCCGCCTGTCCGGCGTCGCTGCCTTTGTTATCCGGTTTCTTGCAAGTCCTATGCTTAACTCATGAAGCATCCAGTCATATTCTGATCCCGAATCCGCAAAACCATATTTTACAGCCAGGTCACGGAGATTTGTACCTGCGACGCTGCCATTCATTAACAATGGCTCTTCGATGTTGCTTTTTATTAAATAATCAAGGTCTTTCCTGAATAATTCAACATCGATTATCCTGTCTTCATCGAGTGTGAAATTCCCGAACCATGTTCTTACTTGCATGCGCCTAATTTTTACCTGATAGTACTAAACCTTTTACTGCACTGAAGCGTTCTTCTTACAGATGCTGTGCGGGCTCTGGGACAAGATTTAAGTAATGTAAGTTCAATTTTATAGGCATGGAATGCATGGTGACAGGTCGCGGGGTTTATTGGAGCACTGATGGGCGATAGAGTTATTTCGTCAGGTTTTATTAGCTTAACGGAATGATTATTTGACTGTCGAGTACAATTATCTAACGCTAATATATTCTTATAGTTTAAAATAGAAGGAAAAAGGACGTATTTATGAGAATCTCTGTAATAGGAACAGGCTATGTAGGCACAGTCAGTGCTTCATGTTTTGCTGAACTCGGGCACAATGTTATTTGCGTTGATATCGATAGCACAAAAATAGACCAAATAAATGCCGGAATCCCACCGATATATGAAGAAGGGCTTTCTGAACTACTTAATAAACACGTAGGAAAGGGGCTGAGCGCCACGTCAGAATACGATTTTGCAGTAAATAACTCTGACGTATCGTTTATTTGCGTGGGAACGCCGTCAGATTCTGACGGCAATATAGACCTCAGTATCGTCAGGGCTGCAAGTGCAAGTCTTGGGAATGCCCTGAAAACGAAAAAAAACTACCATGTTGTGGTTGTAAAAAGCACGGTCATACCTGAAACCACGGAAAAGGTGGTACTGCCGATTATTGAAGAACATTCGGGAAAGCGTACCGGGGATTTCGGGATTGCCATGAACCCAGAGTTTCTTCGTGAAGGAAAAGCGGTTTACGATTTCATGAATCCTGACAAAATTGTCGTGGGCTCACTTGATAAAAAATCAGGCGACATTGTAGCCTCACTTTACAGCGGTCTGGATTGTGAGGTTACACGGACAAACCCGCGTACAGCCGAGATGATAAAATACGTAAATAATTCTTTTCTTGCCACAAAGATTTCTTTTTCTAACGAGGTCGGGAACATATGTAAGAAACTCGGCATCGATACCTATGATGTAATGTCTGCCGTTGGAAAGGATTTCAGGATTGGGCCACACTTCTTAAACGCTGGAGCCGGGTTTGGAGGTTCATGTTTCCCGAAGGATGTAAAAGCCTTAATAGGTAAAGCCAACGAAATTGGTTATGAACCAGTACTTCTTAAATCCGTAATTGATGTGAATGAAAAACAACCTTCCATGATGGTGAAATTGCTTAAAAATAAGCTCGGAAACCTGAATAAAAAGAAGATAGCTATTTTGGGACTTGCTTTCAAGAACGATACGGATGATATAAGGGAGTCAAGGTCTATTCCTGTCATAAAAGAACTGCTTGACAACGGTGTACGAGTTTGCGCATACGACCCCATGGCAAATGATAATATGAAGCGGGTTTTCAAGAACATCGAATACCACAATTCTGCTATTGATGCATTGCGTGGCGCTGATGCCTGCCTTATAATGACAGAATGGGACGAGTTCAAAACCCTTGGTAAGGAATTTGCAGTTATGGAAAACAGGGTGGTAATAGATGGCAGGCATATGCTCGTTCCGCATGATGATATTGAATACATTGGCCTGTGCTGGTAGGTAAAGGTATAATTTAAATATGCAGCTCACATCTATTTGTAAGGAATTAATGCAGATTGAGGAGATGGAAACATAAAGTCAATAATACGTGTCGGTTCAAAGCACAGCCTTTCCAATACGGGGAAACTCCCGCTTGAAATTATTGAGGTACAGCTTGGAGACAGCGTGGACGAGGAAGACATCGTCAGGTTTGATGATGAGTACGGGAGAGTGTGAACATGAAAGTAGTCATACCGGCAGCAGGTGCTGGTAAGCGTCTTTTTCCGCATACGTTCACTAAACCAAAGCCTATGGTATATATTGCAGGAAAACCTATAATCGGGCATATCCTTGACAGGATGAAGGATCTGGAGCCAGAGGAAGTGATACTGGTTGTGGGTTACAAGAAAGAACAGATAATGTCCTATATGGACAAGAATTATTCGGATATTTTTAATATGAAATATGTCTCTCAGGATGAACAGCTCGGTCTTGCGCATTCTGTTTACACCGCAAGGGATGAGATCGGAAATTCTGAAATAATGATTGCACTCGGGGATATGATATTTAAGGCAGGTTATTCGGATTTTTACAGGCAATATTTGAAGAATGGCGATTGTTCAGCCTCAATAGGTGTCCGTGAAGTTGAAGACACGACAAAATACGGTATTGTTGAACTTGAAAGCGGACGTATTAAAAGGCTGGAAGAAAAACCCCAGGAATCCAAATCAAACCTCGGGATAGCAGGTGTGTATTTCATAAAGGAAACTCCGGTTCTTTTGTCGATAATCGAGAAAATGATTCATAATAATATACGAACCCGGAGTGAATTCCAGCTTACTGATGCATTGCAGGAGATGGTAAACAGGAATCTCAAATTAAAAACCTTCCCTGTTTCAAGCTGGTACGACTGCGGTCACTCCGAATCACTGCTTGAGACAAACAGGGTACTCCTTGATGAAAAAGAGGATATTGACCATATACACCGGATAAAAGATTCGGTAATTATCCAGCCTGTTGCTGTCGGCGATAATGTTACGATATTGAACTCTGTGATTGGCCCCCATGCCTCTATTGCGAGTGATTCATATATAGATAACAGCATTATTTCGAACAGTGTAATCGGTTCACGAACGCATATATCTAAAGTAAATCTACATGATTCCATTGTTGGGGATGATGCCAACGTGCTTGGAAAATATAACTCGCTTAATATAGGGGATTTATCATCTATTGAATTCTGAGGTAAATATGAAAACATTGGTAACAGGCGGTGCAGGATTTATTGGCTCGCACCTGTGCGACTTACTGATAGAGAAGGGGCATGAGGTAATTTGTGTGGACAATCTCATAACAGGAGATGCAAGAAATATTGCCCATATAGACAATGACAAATTCAGCTACATAAAATATGATGTGACAAAGCCACTTTACATTGATAACGATATCGACTTCCTGTTCCATCTTGCAAGTCCTGCAAGCCCGATTGATTACCTTGAACTTCCAATCCAAACATTGAAGGTCGGGGCACTTGGTACGCATAATATGCTCGGTCTCGCCAAGGAGAGGGGTGCACGATTTTTGCTATCTTCGACATCCGAGGTTTATGGCGACCCGCTTGTGAATCCCCAGACCGAGGAGTATTGGGGAAACGTGAACCCGATTGGTCCCAGGGGTGTATATGATGAAGCAAAGCGGTTTGCTGAAGCAATGACTATGGCATATCACAGGTATCATGGCGTGGATACGCGGATTGTGAGGATATTTAACACATACGGGCCGAGGATGCGCCTGAATGACGGGCGGGTTGTCCCGAATTTCATCGGGCAGGCTTTGCGCGGGGAAGACCTGACTGTGTACGGCGACGGTTCGCAGACTAGAAGTTTCTGCTATGTTAGTGATGAGGTTGATGGGATTTACCGTTTAATGATGTCGGATTATACTGATCCTGTGAATATCGGGAATCCGGAGGAGCATACGATACTGGAATTTGCAAAACTCATTATCAGGATAACAGGCAGCGATTCAAAAATTACTTTTAAAGACCTTCCGGTTGATGACCCGAAGCAGAGGAGACCTGATATTGGGAAGGCGCGAGAGCTGCTGGGATGGGAACCGGAAGTTTCACTTGAGCAGGGGATAAAAGAAACGATAAAGTACTTTAAAGGTATTTTAGAATAATAAATGAGATTACTTATACAGGCGGCACGGGATTTATTATAGCATCTAAGCAGAAATCAAACGACTTTTCCGAACATTTTCTCCATGTTTTTAATTCTTGATAGAAACCGTGAAACCCGACATGATTATTTTTATGTCCTCATCTTTTAGCAGTCTCAACAAAAATAAAACCAGCACGTATAGTATTGAGCTGCTCAACAGATCAATGATTGTCAATAACTTTGTGTCATGAGGCAATATGAAAACAAGGGTTCCAAATAGAATATAGGAAATAAGTATCTTTAAAACCTTATTGAGGTCAATTTCAAGAATTTCATATTTTAAATATGCGACTGCCAGACCAAGAAAACCAATGATACATGCTATAGTAGTCGAAGCCGCAGCCCCAAAAATTCCATACTGTGGAACTAAGAAGACCAGGGCAATAATATCCGCAACTATGGACAGCATGAGAATGATAGCTGGGACTCTTGGCTGGTGCATTGCCTGGAAGATACCTGAAAGTACCGTAATTACTACAAATAAACCCATCCCAAGAGCAAGCATACCGAGGGCATCCGCAGCGGCTGCGTAAGAAGGAGGAAAAACAAGCGCCATCATTGATGAGGGTATTGCAAATAACGCTATACTGATAGGGCAAATAATTAAAACTGCATATTTGAGGGTCTTATTGGAATAATTATTATTGGTGGATGAATATTTTGAGATGTAGGGGAACATGGCGCCCATGAGCGCGCCGACAGCAAAAACCGGAAGTTCTGCCAGTATAAGGGCGCTTCTGTAATAACCTGTAAGCTTATCTGAAAAAACATTTTCACTCAGAAATTTTACTCCAAGTATATCCAGATTCATGAGCAGGGTCATGAAAAAAGTTCCAAAGAAGATTGGAAGCGCAAATGAATATATCTTTTTATCTGCCCAACCTTCTGTTTTCCAGTATTTAAAATCCGAACTGAAGATAACTGCCAGCAGCAGACCTGCTATTGTCGAGGCGATAATTCCAGAGAATGCACCCATTGCCCCAAATCCGAGTGAGACCAGAAGAATAGCAAAGATCAGTTTAGCGAGAGTCGAAATAATACCAACAAAACCGAATTTCTTAAATCTGAACATACCCTGCAGAGCGCTTGAATACACTCCTCCTATTGAGGAAAAGACCAGTCCGAGCATGATTAAAAGAACGAACGGTCTGTATGTGCCGCCGAGATGTATTATTCCAAATTCATATAAAGCATAAAAAATGAAAGATATTAGTAATGCAATAATGAGGTTTCCAGCGAGAGAACTTTTGAAAACCCTGTTTTTTACGCTATTTTCATTATCCTCTGACAGGAACTTAGCAACTGTGAACGGGAAAGCTGAAGCGACAAATAGGGATAATATGCTCAGTAAGGATATCGCTACACCGAGGATTCCGTACTGGTCTGGAAGTAATAGCCAGCCCATAGCGATATTATATGAATAGTTCAATAATGCGCCGATAACGAATACAACAAGCATCAGCAGAGTGTCTCTTGATGGGTTTGCCAATTTATATGATCACCATAATTTCCATCATCCAAATGATTTAGAATGGGTGTATTAATATCTCAGTTTACTTAAACTTGTGCTCGATATGACGTACAATGTCAGGATTATTCATAAAACATGAATATTCAGGGATAAATATGAATTATTAAGAGCATGGATGGGGCTATGTAAGTCATTATATCCTCCTCCAATCAGCCGCAAAAGAACTTATTCAAAAAATCTGCTTCTTTTTCCTGTTCTCCCTATAATACACCACCAATAAAATCACAAAACTAACTCCTGAAATAATATATCCCACCAGATACACATTGAACCTCTCGTAATACATTGTCTGTCCCTCGATCCGGGCAGCATCATACACATTCGTAACTCCAAGATTTGCCTCAGAAGCCGTGCCTCCAAGCTTCCAGTCTCCTGAGAATTTTTCCGTGAAGACCACATATCTCATTGATGGCTTTGCAACCTCATACTTTACAGGGGAATCCTCTCTCTGATCAAGAGCCTGCATATTTGAAAGATGGATCTCAGTAGTATTGCCAAGCACGAAAGCGGAGTCCATGACATCCCCTGTTCTGCTTATATCAAGCAGGTCGTCCCATGATCTTATCGTGCTGATGCTGTCCACCTGATAGAATTTATGAACAGCATGCTTATTCCTGAATACTACCATGTTCTCAGTGTCTTTTACAAGTTCTAAGTCTGTCTGATTGTAGAGGAAAGCGTATGACCTGTAATCCACTTCTTTTGTCAGAATTATATACTTCACATTGAGCGGTGCAATTAGCTTGCCGAAATTGTCAATTTTATTTTTATTCGCAAGCAGGAACTCGACATATTTTGAGACAGGATTGGTAGATGAGCTATAGATACTTCCAGCTTCTATATTGTCGCCCTGGATAACAGGTTTATCGAAAAATATCGAAGCAGGATTGGAAAGCCTTTTCTGTGCATTAGGGAGCCACTTGAAGTCCATATAGGCATGCCAGGGGAGGAATAATACGTTGAAGTCCTGCTCATCCTGGTTAAGGAAATCGTTAACCTCATACCAATCCTTCGGGTAATCGGTGGGCTTTAACTGACCCCAGAAGCCGTTGAACATGGTAAAGGAGTAGATGAAAGGCGTTGCAAGCGCCAGGGCGATGATCAGCCATGCGCCTATTTTCTTTGCGCCGGCTCTGCGCGCCGGATTGAGGGCTATCTTCTCGAACTCGGCTACACCCATGCCCCCAACGTATGCATAGGCTAATACTAAAAGCGCCACGAATTTCTGTGGCTCACGGAAGCCTTTGAAGAAGAAGACATTGTTAAAAAGGAACTCAAATACGCCCGAAATTGGTCCGGAAATGCCCGCTGCCAGGAGGACTGATAGCACTGCTACTGCACCAAAGGCTTTGACATAGATGCCGTGTTTTATATGTTTGTAGTTTAAGACAAATCCATGTACAGCGAGGAATAAGATGAAGATAAAGAAGAGATACCAGTATGGTAAAAGGTCTTTTGTGTAGACATAGCCTGCACGCCAGAAGCCGTACATCGAAGCGGTGGTGAATAAGGTGTTGAAATTGAGATCCTGTTTAGTCGTGAAAGTGTTAAGATCAGACCCGGTGATATCACCAAGAGGGACAGAACTACCGACAAAAGCAGGTATAAGCCAGTATGAATTGAGAAACAGTAAAAAAATGCCGATTAGAATTATTGATTTTGTTAGAGTGAAAATCTTATCACTGTTTTTTCTATATTCTACCATCCTAACCAGAAATAAAACACCAAGTACAGTCAATAAAAGAAATGGGGTATGCGTCTCGATAACAAATATAGAAGTTAAAAGAAATACAAATATTATTGCTCTTTTAATTGAAGGAGAATCAAAGAAGTCAATTAAACCCTTAATAGCAAAGGGTGTGACCGCATAAGCAAGAAGAAGAAGCCAGTGACCTGCCATAAACCTGACATATACAAAAGGATTCAACATATACAGAAAGCCAGCAAAATATCTTCCTCTTCCCCATTCCTCAGGGCATAGATTATACGCAGAAATGCCTGATATAAAAAAAATAAAGAAAAAGGACAGTTTTTGAATAAACTCTACTGAAAAAAACACATTGAAGAAACTGAGAATTGCTATGAAAGGCGCAACGGAGTAAGAAGGGCTCAATCCATAAAATAAACTTGTAAAATTGTAGACACTTTCGGAAACGATGGTATCCAAAGTTAAAATATAACCAGAAGAAAAAAAATCAGAAATTAGAAGTAATGCAAAAACGGCAAATACAAAATAAGGGAGAGAACTTTTAGAAAATAAATATTCTTTTAACCTCCAAATTGGGTTTATCCAAGGTGCCATTTGATTGAAACTGGTCTGCAACGGTTATAAATTTAACGAAAGTGGCATTGCTCTAACAAATGCCCACAGAATTTTCCAGCAGTCCAATCCCAATGGAGCTGGGGCTTTGCTTCATACCCCATGGAAGCGCCACCTAAATGTGGAATTTAACGTATCCCATTTTGGCCGTGCTTACCATTTTGAACCTTCTAATTCACTTATCAGCATCTTTCAGCCACATTCCTGTGTTAACCATTCCTGCCTCAGCTCATTACAGCCTTGGTTTTCTTGCATAGGGAAGGTGGGGTGGCGCCTGACAGAGGCTTCTGATAATAAATAACGACCTTTCGTTTTGCCTGCGTTATTTGCCTTATTTCTAAGAACGTCCTCTAGTAAAAACATGCAGCGCCAAAAACCCAAAAACAACCAGAACCAGATTGTAGATATATCCTGTAACGGCCAACCAGTCTATCATCAGACCGTATATCAGGGATATTATGAAGAAAAAAGAGAGGAAGATAACAATATTCCTGGACACATCCGCAATCATTGGAGATTCTTTTTCTAAATTATTCTTTAGCAGACGCCTGGTATGTGGTATTTTGATACGGGGCATTTTAATATGGGGTATGTTAATATAGGGTATATTAATATGGGGTATGTTGATATGGGGTATTCTGAGATTCCCCACCTTTTGAGTCAATACTTTTATCTCTCGCATAAGCCGTTTCATCCAGCCTGAAATTTGCGTCTCTATTAAAACCAATCTCTGCAATGTACTTTCCGGCAGCGCAAGCTCAAAAAAGCGAATCGTTACACCTATTACTAAGAGGTAATAGGCATAGATCGCCAGATTTTCTGCGCGGGGCTCATCACCCATGGCAAGCGTCATAGCGGTAGTTGCAAGAAGCATGAGTACCAGGAAAATAGGGTAGTTTGACGGGGGCCAGTCTTTCATCTCACTTCTCCTCCTTGAAGATTATCACTACCTAGTACACGATAAGCGTTCCCACGGGAAGCATAAAGTTCCACTCCTAGACAAGGAACATGAGGTATGAGGCGCTCAGGAATACGACTATCAGCCCCACAACAGATAGACCACGCATCCTGTAAATCTAAGACCGAGATGATGAGCCCGGGATAAGAATAGGACTGGGGCTTGAAATAGAGTGTTATGGTGAAGTTTTCGCCTGTGCCTTTGGAGCGATGTACCGGGCGTTGGCGCAGCCGTTGGCGAATTATCGTCCACTTAAATATCTTTTTTCGATTAGATAGTTCCTCAAAGCTACTCTCCAGCTTTCCATCTCAATGCCGTATTTCTTAAGCCTGATACTCACAAGGGGCGAGAACATAGGTCTTCTAGCTTTAAACTTTATGATGTTTGTTTTTGTTGGGGATAAATTGGCTTCTATTCCTGCGGTATTAAAGTTCGTCCTTGCGAACTCATACCATGAACATTGGCCGCTGTTGGCTACATGGTATATACCGAAGGGCAGCTTTTTTATTAATAGATTCCTGATTACATCAGCAGCATCTTTAGTGTATGTTGGGGACATTATAATGTCATCTACAACCTCTATCTCCTCTTTGTTGCGCGCTTTTTTTATCATGGTCTCCACGAAGTTTCCACCCTTGCCGCTTGCGCCAGCTGCTCCGAATAAGCTTGAGGATCGGATTATATAATATTTTTCAAGAATGCTCCTGACAAAATATTCGCCTGCAAGCTTGCTATTTCCATAGACATTCAAAGGATTTGGAATATCTTCTTCCGTATAGGGCTGTCTTTTTTTGCCGTCAAATACGTAATCAGTGCTTATATGTACCAGAATTGAGTTCAGGTCTTTGCAGATTAATGCTATGTTCCTTGCACCCAGCGCATTTACCGCAAAAGCTTTACCCGCAAAATCTTCAGCATCATCCACTCTGACATAGGCTGCGCAGTTGATTACAACTTCTGGATGTATATTTTTTAAAATCTTTTCAGATAACTTAAACTCAGTAACATCGATATCAGAATGGGTAAGAGGAGCTATTTCATGTTCTGTATTTTTAAAGGCTCTTACAAGATCAAAACCCAGTTGCCCGTTAGCTCCTATTATAGCTAT
The DNA here is from genome assembly GCA_027460615.1 of Candidatus Methanoperedens sp. Lineage (GTDB taxonomy): Archaea > Halobacteriota > Methanosarcinia > Methanosarcinales > Methanoperedenaceae > Methanoperedens. The sequence continues at coordinate 15,791 of JAPZAO010000029.1, read as the reverse complement.
TTTTATGACCAGAACCCCCCGCTTTCCTTCCCAAGCCTCTCTTTCAGAGGTTTCCACCATGAGGGATAATTTTTATACCATTCCACAGTTCTTCCGAGTCCTGCTTCTAAATTTATTTTTGGCGCCCAGCCAAGCTCTTTTCTGATTTTAGTATTATCAAGAGCGTACCGGTAATCATGTCCTGGTCTGTCTTTGACGAATTTTATACAACTTTCATTTTTTCCTAATAATCTCAGGATAATTTTTACAATATCGATGTTCCTTTTTTCACTCTCGCCGCCCACATTGTAAACTTCGCCATGCTTTCCCCTGTCAAGAATTGCTGCAATGCCTGCGCAGCAATCTTCTACAAAAATCCAATCCCTTATGTTTTTACCTTCACCGTACACAGGTACAGGATTATTTTCCAGCAGGTTTGTTATCGCAAGCGGGATGAATTTCTCAGGAAACTGGTAATATCCGTAGTTGTTGGAAGGTCTTGCAGTGGAGACAGGCAGACCATATGTTTCATGATACGCTCTTATTATCAAATCAGCAGAAGCCTTGGAGGCTGAATACGGAGAGTTGGGAAGCAGCGGTAGGCTCTCAACAAACCTGTCCGTTTCCCCGAGCTCACCGTAGACCTCATCCGTAGAAATATGCACAATTTTTTTAATATTGCTCTGCCTGCATGCTTCAATAAGAGTAGCTGTCCCTTCGATATTTGTAACCATAAAAGGTCGCGGGTCACGTATCGACCTGTCTACATGGCTCTCGGCTGCGAAATTGACCAGATATTCCACATCCTGAACGAGATCTGACACCAATTTTTTATCTTCTACTCTGCCCTTGACAAACCTGTATCTCTTGTTCTTTTCAACACCTTTCAGGTTGTCAGGATTTCCTGAATATGTCAATGCATCGAGATTTATTATTTCATGTTCAGTATCTTTCAGCATATAGCGAATGAAATTCGAACCTATGAAACCGCATCCGCCTGTTACAAGGATTTTCATTTTCAATCCACCTTAAAAGGGCTGTTCGGATCGCCTTCATATCTTATTTCATCCACTTTTTCTTTCTTCCCCCAGCCCGCGTAAAGTTTATTTGGAAGGTTAATTACAAGACCGGGTTTATCGCCGATGTTTTTATAAGCGTGCACTATTCCTGGAGGGATTATTACTATTTTGGAATTATTTTCACCTGCATTTAAGGTCATTTTGTTGTAATATGTCGAAGACTTTTTTCTATTATCCCAGAGCATAAGTTTGAAAGTAGAAGGACCTACAAAACAGAAATAATCAGTTTGCTCCAAATGTTCATGAGGTCCTCTTGTAATCCCTGGAAATGTAAGTGATAGGTAAGACATGTCCGGGAAGAGATCTTTATCTATCATGTCTTTCCTGAAAAGTTCTATAAGCCAGCCTCTATCATCTTCATTTCTTATCAGGTCTTTCACTATTATATCTTTAACATCACCAACTTTGAAATTGCTCATAAAGGGTTACGCCCCTTTATGACGTCCCGAGTCACGCCTGTCTTCGACACGCTTTGCGAACGGGAGGGCGTGTCCACGTATGGCGAAGCCATACGTGTTGTCTTTGCTAAAGGTTTCAAACCTTTTTGATAAAAATTTCTTAAAGTTTTTCATACCTCTATCTCCGAATAGTCCCCTATCATCAGTTTCAATGCTTTATGACTGTTATTTTTTAAAACTTTTACATCTTTTCCGATCAGGCTGTCCTCCAATCTTTCTATTCCCCTTACCTGCGCGTTGTCGAGAATAACACAATGCTCGATGGATGAATCAACAATTTTAGTATTGTCGCCAATACTTGTATAGGGTCCTATGAAGGAGTTCTCAATATGAGCATTCCTTCCTATAGCAGCAGGACCTCTGATTATGCTGTTAATAACAACCGAATCCCTGTCGATTTTTACTCTTCCTGTTACTTTACTCTTATTATCCACGCTCCCATGTATTTCATTTTTAATATATTCGTCCAGAACTATACTGTTTGCTGTTAGAATATCGTCCTTTTTCCCGGTATCCAGCCACCATGAATTGAGTATCTCGCTTTTAACATTGCAGCCCATGTTAATTAGTTCCTGTATTGCATCCGTGATCTCAAGCTCATTGCGCCATGAAGGTTTTATTCTATCTATGGCTTCATGAATCCTTGAAGAAAAAATATAAACTCCCACCAAAGCCAAATTGCTGGGCGGTTCTTTTGGTTTTTCTATGAGTTTTATTACATTTCCTTTTTCATCTAGGACAGCAACTCCAAATGCTCCCGGGTTTTCAACTTCTTTAAGTAAAATAAGCGCATCGAGTTTTTCCATGTTGAATTTATCCACGAGCCCGGTTATCCCCTCTCCAAGCAGGTTATCTCCAAGGCACATTACAAAGGGTTCATCTTCCAGGAAGTTCCTTGCGGTTTTTACAGCATGGGCAAGACCGAGCGGCTCCTGCGGCATGTATGTGACATTTATTCCCCATGCAGAGCCATCTTTTACATAGTCTTTAACATATTCGCCTGTTTCGGGTGCAATTATTATCCCCGTGTCGGTTATCCCTGCCTGGGATGTCTGGTCAATGACGTAGCCCAGGATGGGCTTGTTTGCTACGGGTATGAGCTGCTTGGCTGTGGTGAAGGTTAAGGGTCTTAATCGTGTTCCTTTGCCACCGCTCAAGATTAATGCTTTCAATTTTGTCACCATTTCCTATTGTAGTTCTTTATTCTAAATGAACATAACCACTGTACTATTTATATCCTATAAAAATATACAACTCCCGAAGCGCGATATATACCCGTAGCAACTTTACCCCGTAGTATTGTTACCTCCAATAAATCATCCTCCCACGTAAACTTATGCTAAGTTTCTCAAAATCCATTTTACTGCACCCATAAAATCATCAGCAGTATAATCTGGATTGTATCCCCACTCTTTTTTTTTTGACAAAATTTCTTCTCGCATATTAGGCTCCGGTACAAGTACTGTTCTTGCGCCTATTTTTTTCCCAGCGCCTACATCGAGGATTTTATCCCCGAGCATATAAGATTTTTTCACATCAATATTGTGCTCTCTTATTGCTTTTTCAAATAATCCTGTGTTGGGCTTCCTGCAGTTGCAGTTATCATCGGGATGATGCGGGCAGTAATAAATCCCATCCAGCATTACATCAAATTCCTGGAATTCTTTTTTCATTCTCTCATGAATGTCCGATAGCTGTTTTTCTGTAAAATAGCCCCGTGCAATGCCGGATTGGTTCGTTATAACGATTACTTTGAATCCGCTGTCCTTTAGTTTTTTAACACCCTCGCCCACTCCCGGGTACATCTCAAACTTATCCGGGTCATCTAAATAATGCACATCTAGATTGATGGTTCCATCCCTGTCAATAAATATGGCTCTATTTTTCATTTTGATCTTTAAATAATTCTTTCTCAACCAAATAACAAATAACATGTCCAATCATGATGTGCGATTCCTGAATGTGCGGCGTGATTTCAGACGGCACATCCAGCAGAAAATCAACTTGCTCTTTTAATTTTCCCCCCGTCGCTCCCGTAAAAGCAACTGTTATTGCCCCAAGACGCTTTGCTTCCTTAATACCCTCAATTACATTTGGCGAATTGCCGCTTGTGCTGATGCCTATTACAACATCCCCACTGTTAACCAGTGCCTCGACCTGTCTGACAAAAACCCTGCTAAAATCATAGTCATTTGCAATGGCAGTCAGTTCTGATGTGTTCGTAGTGAGTGCAATCGATGCAAGCGCTTTTCTTTCAAGAAAAAATTTGCTAACCATCTCGCACGAAAGATGCTGGGCATCTGCTGCACTTCCGCCATTGCCGAACCAGAGGACTTTGTTTCCTTGCCTGTAAGCGTCAACGATCACTTCTGCAATCCGGGCTATTACTTCTACTCTTGTTTTTTGCAGTTCTTTTTTTGTCCGGATGCTTTTTTCTATATAATCCGATATAAGATTCTCTTTATGGCTCATATTTATTTTTTAATCTTCCTGAAATATTCATGTAAGGTGTCGCTGATAAAGTACAAATCGTCATCGCTCAAGTATTGATGCATGCCAAAGTGCAGACCATTTTTCCCAACGTATTCCGATACCGGGAAATCACCGTATCTATAATCCAGGAATTTGAACGCGTTGTGCTGGGTGGGTAAACTTCCAAACAATGTTTTGCACTGGATTCCTTTGGATTCCAAATATTTGTAAAGCCTGTCACGATTATATTTTTCATCCTTTAATACTAACGGGAAGGCATGAGGGCTTACTTTTTCATACGGTTCCTCCTTGATAAAATAGCAGTAATCGGATAAATCCTCTGTCAGTTCCAGCATTTTGTATAGATTATTTTTGCGTTTATTGAAGTGTTCGTCAAAATAGTGGATGCCTTCCAGCCCCAGAGCCGCCTCTAAATCATTCATTTTCGAATTAAAACCTATACGCTGGAAATCGAAGTATAAACTGCCGGCAGGTCTTCCATGCGATTTTACCGACCTGACCACAGCCGCGATTTTATCGTCATTTGTAGCAACTATGCCGCCTTCCCCGCAAACAATCTGGTGTGCCGTATAGAAACTGAACGCCCCCATATCGCCGATCGTGCCTGCAAGTTTGCTTTTATAAGTGGCACCATGCGCTTCACAGGCATCTTCTATGATCTTCAAATCATGGGCTTTTGCGATTTCCATAATGGCATCCATTTCGCACGGTTTTCCCATGGTATGAACAGCCATAATGGCTCTTGTCCTGTCAGTTATCGCTTCCTCAATTTTAGAGGGGTCTATATTCAGAGTTTCAAGCTCAATATCAACAAATTTAGGGGTCAATCCTGCTGCCAAAATCGAGTTGGCAGTAGCCACAAATGATAATGCAGGTACAATTACTTCATCTCCCCTGTTTGCACCATAATCGTACAATGCCGCGCAGGAAACAATATCAGCATCTGTGCCTGAACTCGTTGCTATAGCATGTTTGCATCCAAACTTCGCTGCGAATTTCTCCTCGAATTCCTTTACATTGTCTCCTTCCGAAGCCCAGTTCTTATCAAATACTCGCTGAAAATATGTTTTCGCTATGTCTCCTATTACCAGGTCGCCAAAACTTATTCTCCATTTATCTTTCATTTTAATTCTCCTATTAAATTAATTGCTTTCTCGTATCTTTCCGGTGTTCCTATGTCTATCAATTCACTTTCGGTTATAAATCCGTAGCAGTTATCGTGAATCAATTTTGGAAAAAGATCATATTCAAGAGAAAAATGGTTTTCATCTGGCATGTAAGAAAAAACTTCTTTTTGCATTAGATATATTCCAGCATTTACTAAACACTCATCTGTACATGTTACTTTTTCTTTAAAGCTCATTATCCTCTGCGAACTATTTAACGCAACGCTGCCAAAATCCTGAACTTTTTTTGATCTTGCCAGAACCATAGATAAAATCCCTTTTTTATTGATATGAAACTCAAAAAATTCTCTAAAAGTTATATTACAGACCGAATCACCATTCAGGACTATAAAGGGATTGCTTTTAATTAATGGTCTCGCTTTTTTTAAAGCGCCACCTGTGCCAAGAGGTTCATCTTCTTCAGAAAATTTGATGTTATAATTTTTGTTGGAATTAAAATGAGCTTTAATTTGCTCCTTCATATAGCCAACACAAAGGATTATATTTTTAAGTTCGTATTTCGCAAGGTTATTCAATAAAATATCCAGAAATGCTGCATCACCTATTTTCGCCAGCACTTTAGGACAATCAGAAATCACCGGTCTCAATCTCACACCCAGTCCTCCACAGAGAATTACAACATCAATTTCTTTTAACATATATTCAGATTATTAAAAATCATTTTGCGGCACATAATAAATTATCTGACTGCCTAAACTCTCGAATTTGAACGGCACATATAATAAATTTCTCAACTTTTCCCTAACTTTAGACTGAAATTCTGGTTCCACGAAAAACAGAACAAAGCCCCCTCCGCCTGCCCCTAACAATTTTCCGCCCAGCGCGCCTGCATTTATAGCTTCTTCATATATATTATCTATATGTTGATTTGAAATTTTATCTGTTAATGTTCGCTTTATTAACCAGCTTTCATGCAAGAGCCTGCCAAAGTCTGTTATGTCTGAGTCGCTCCCGTTAAGAATACTAATAGCTTCATCCACCATTTCCAGCATTTTATTTAATTCATTTTTTTTATTGGGCGTTTGTTTAATCTGTTCACAGGCAATCTCAGAGGCTGTTCTGGAAAAACCAGTGAAAAACAGCATCAGATTATCATGAAGAAGCTGCAATTTCCTGGGATTTACGGTGATTGGGCGAACCTGTATTTGCTGTTCGCCCCCGAATTCTATTTTATTAAATCCTCCAAATGCTGCAGTGGTTTGGTCCTGCGAGCCTACGTTTTCTTTAATCAAATCCTGCTCTATGTGTATCGCATCCAGAGCAAGCTGTCTTCTGGTTACCATCTTGCCTTTCAAGGCGTACAGTGCATTGAGCAAGCCCACAGTGAATGCTGAACTTGAGCCGAGACCTGTTCTTGCAGGCAAATCACCATCGTGATGTATCTCGACCCCGCGATTTATATCCAGAAAATTTAGAGTTTCTCTGGCTGAAGGATGCTGTATTTCAGAAATAGTCCTGGTATGCTCCATTTTTGAATAGACTATGCGGTGTTTGTGTTCAAAGAATGGCGGAAGGTATCTACAGGTGATATAGCAGTACTTATTTATCGAAGTGGCAAGCACTGCACCGCCATGTTCTCTGTACCATACCGGATAATCCGTCCCTCCTCCGAAAAAGGATATTCGGAACGGCGTTCTGCTTATGATCATGTTAACTCCTAATAATATATTACAGTACTACGCTTTCCCAACCATCTTTTACTTTCCTCATAGCCCAAAATCCATTTTTCATACTCACATCCCCAAAAACTTCATTAATTGCTATAGCTACACCCGGATGAAAATTTATTTGTGTTTTTGGATCAAGTATGTAGTCCTCTTCACAACGGTTTTTTGCATTAATAATATCAATTTCATTTGGATGCAATTCAAGGTCATCTCCAGAGATGATTCCATTAATTTTTAAAACCTTCATATAATTCAATAAATCCTTCTTACATTGGGTGTATCTATGATCCCCATCGATGTAAATAAAATCAAATGAGTTTGGCTTCAATATCTCAGCGATTGTGTCGCTTGACCCCTTTATAGGGATTATATAATCATTTACGCCGCTTGATTCGATATTATGTAAAAAAAGGTTAAAAATCCTGTTGTTTTTAACACCCCTCTTCATTCCTTTAGGCGCATTCTCTGATGCTTGCCATGTATCAATTACAAACACCATTCCTTTGTCATTTTTTTTACAAGCAGTTGCCCATAAAATCGCAGATTGCCCTGCCCATGATCCAATTTCAAGAATTTTATATGGCATACCCCCCAGCAATTCTCGATTAATTAAATCTGTCATAACTTGACGTCTTGTATCACACGTCTGCCCTGCATTTAAGTATCGTCCAAAATAAGGTTGTTTTAATACCATTTTAACTTTGTATTGAAAGGGGGATATTAATATCATGTAGAAACAGTAGAAGGCTTTCACTATTCTATAAAGAAACGCACTCTTCTTAATCATTACTTCTAATTTTTCTTTCATGGTTTTAGTTCTCCGATTCAAATATTTATATCCGAAATGTTGTTCTACTTATAATCATGTTTTACCCCTCTGACTTTTGAATAAATTTTCTTTCAAGCTTATGAGCAGTCATTTCTTTTATATGCCTTACCGTATCCTCACCAAACTTTTGCCTTACCATATCCAGATAACGCGACGAAGAAAAATAAACTTGGAAGGCATGGTCGCGAAAGCTTAAAACTTCGCCACCAGATAAATATTTTGTCCTTAATGGGAATGTATCCACAGCGTACTGGGAATAACCGCTCCATGTTTGAGGCAGCTCCCAGCCTTCTTTCAGTGCATGCTCGTATAAATGTGAACCGGGATAAGCCATTGCACAATAAAAGTTAGCCCATTCGGAATTGATCTCAAGAGCCAGGTCAAGCGTCGCCTGCATGCTTTCCAGGTCATCTTCCGGCAAGCCAAAAATATAATTACCTCCTATATAAATATTTGCAGCGCGTATTTTTTCTATGGCTTTTAAGATATGCTCCTGGGAATAACCTTTGTTGGCTTCATCCAGCACCCTTGGGCTCGCTGATTCAATGCCCAAGCCAAGCCAGTTAACCCCAGCTTTTTTCATTTTGCTCAACAAATCCTCTTTCAAATTATCCACACGGGCATAAGCCCAGATGTTAAGGTCATACCCGCGCGAAATTATAAGGTCGCAGATTTCAGTAACATGCTTGGTGTTAAGCACAAATAGTTCGTCCGCAAATTTGATGTTGCGCACACCATACTTGTTTACCAGAAGATCTATCTGGGCTATAACTGTCTTCGGACTCCAAAATCTGTAACTTGATACCCGTTCTTTGTATCCAAGAACTTTTTCACCGTCTCTGAACGGCGCTTGGATACAGCAAAAGTTGCAATGGAAGGGGCAGCCAAGTGTGGTATAAAGCGCAGCATAGGGTTTGCGTTGCAGCCTGCCAAAGCAGTGCCAGTTATGCGCCTGGTACTTATCCATCGGCAATAGCTCCCACGCTACACCTGGCATTTCTTCATCGAGATTTAAAACGAGTGGTGCAGGAGGATTTGACTTTACTTTCTCTCCTTCTCGGTACCATAAACCGCGCACTGAGCTGTAATCAGATGAGCCATCCTTGAGCACCTTAACAAAGTCCAAAATGGTATAGGGTCCCTCCCCACCAGCAACAAGAGTAGCATTTTCCTCTCGAAGAGTGCGCTCTGGTAAAGCGGAAACATGTCCGCCTACAAGAATTGTTATAAGTTCAGGAGTATGCTTTCTCAACGCGGTACATATTTCACCGGCAGCAGGCATAACCTGGGTTGATGCCGAAGGATTATGACCATAAACCACTATTGTGGTCAATAGAGGGTTCATTCCAATGATAGCCGAGACAGTTTCTTCCGTGCTCATATTCTCTGCGTTGGCATCAAGAATGGCAACGGAAAAACCGTGTTTGCGGATGAAAGTAGCTATCAAGCCTGCCCAGATTGGCGGCTCTATCGCTGCAAGCGTATAGCTCAGGGATTGATAGGCACGTTTTCGCCCTCCGGGGTTGACCAGGAGGAGGTCGAGTTTTTTTTCTTTGCTCATAGTTCCTATCCGATTAAGAGTAGTAGACCAATATGGTGCAATGAATGTTTCTCTAAATGGTTCATAAGTAACCTTTGAGTTGAGCTAACAAAAACATAGCAATTCCAGCGGTTTCTGTATATTTGCTCTCTACAATTAATCTTTTAAATTCTTCCTCTGTAACTAACTCAATTTCTTTATCAGTTTCATTTGTTCCTGTAAACTTAGCGCCATCACCGAAAAAAACATGCAAATTATTATTGATACGACTTGGACATATTCTTAACGAACCCATCTGTGCGACAAAATCGCAAATAAACCCAGTTTCTTCTATAAGTTCTCTTTTTATTGAATCTTCAGGCGATTCTCCCAAATCAACATATCCAGACGGCAATTCAAGGGTAAAAACTCCTATAGCCGGTCTGTACTGACGTACAAGGATAATTTTTTCATCTATGGTTTTTGCTATAATACTAACAGCGTCATTACATGTAAGTCTGTAATATGGCTTTTTATTTGTAGATTCGTATGAAACAGCATCTATTGAAAACCACTCTGTTTCAAAAACCTTTCTTGCAGGTTTATTTTTGTCCATATCAGGTTCGTTAACGAAAACTATCCTTTCACTTTCCCGGATAAACTGGATTTTCCCACCCTTCGATAGGTTCGATAATCATATTCTCTCTAAATTCATCTCGGTGTAGAAATGGATATTGATCTTCAATAGGAACGCCCCAACCGAGTCTTGGTTTATAGTCGTAAAATCCAATCATATTTATATCGCACAAAATAGGGTCATTCGATTCTAACACCAATTTGAGCTTTTCTCTTAGTTCTGTGTGGTCTTTAATATGAATGGACTTTATGCCGTATGCATCTGCCACCTTTTTAAAATCAGGAGACGATAAGCCATGCTCTGCATCAACCCCTGCGTATTCGGATTGAAAATTCGTGTCTCTATATAGTTTTGTAATTCCAAAAGCATAATTATTAAAAACCAATATTTTAATTGGAAGTTTATAATGCTTAATAGTTTGCAGCTCATGAATATTAAAATTCAAACCGCCGTCCCCACAGATACAAATTACCTTTTTATCTGTCGCCACACATGCTCCTATGGCTGCCGGCAAAGCGTAGCCCAAAGACGAATTACCATTATTAGTAAACACTCTTTGATCTGGTTTGGCTTCAAAACATTGAGAAGTTATAACACAATTCCCACCAGCTTCATGTACCAATACATCGCCTTCTTTCATCTCTTCAGAAAGGACTTTAACAAAAACATATGGATTAACGCTGTTTTTTTGCTTGCAATATTCTTCTTGAAATACCGGATATTTTTGTCTCCAGTAAATAACTTTATCTGCCCACCACTGATAGTCCGGTAATGAAATAGACGATTCATTTATTATTTTTAAAAACTCGTTGATAAAAATTTTAGCATCGCAGCAGATATTTAAATCACCTTTTACCTGTTGATATTTTAATTCTTCTTCATCTATATCTACTATAACCTTTTTAGCGGCTCTCGCAAAGGTATTCATCATACCACCGGTGATCCTGCCGGAAATTCGAGAGCCTATTGTTAAGAGAAAATCACAATTCTGTATTCCAAAATTTCTCCCATTCCCTCCAAACGTGCCCACCCGTCCGCCATAAAACGGAAAAGATTCTTCACAGAAATCAATCATGTTCCAAGTGACAAAGAATGGTATTTTCAGTGTTTTTATGAGCTTTTTAGCTTCTTCATCAGCCCTTGATAACCAAACTCCCCCACCAATTAATATAGCAGGTCGTTTAGCCTCTTTTAACCAGAGTAAACACCTTCTAATTTTTCCCCTTAAATCTTCAGTTTCAAATTTTTCTATATGTACAGGATACCCGTACAAACTATCTTCATTTATAACAGCTTTCTGAATATCCATAGGAATATCAATTAAAACCGGCCCTGGTCGTCCATTTGTAGCCAAATAATAAGCTTTTTCTAATTCATACCTTATTTCATCAGGTTTTTTTAGCATTATGGCATATTTGGTAATTGGCTTAGCCATCGATACAATATCGTTCTCTTGGAATCCATGTTGTCTTATTGTTGAAGAAGGTTTAAGAAATTGAGAGTTTATTTGGCCGGTTATAAATAACGCAGGTATAGAATCGTAGTACGCAGCTGCTATGCCATTAAGTAAATTCTGTCCACCTGGTCCAGAAGTTGCTATCATCACCGAGAGCTTTCCAGTTGCCTTAAAATATCCATCCACAGCAAAAGCCCCTGCCTGTTCATGAAGAGGACAGTAGTATCGTAAGTTCTTATTTTTTGCAACAGCTACAATCAAGCTCGCACAAGCTGATCCATCTACAAAAAAAACATCTTTAATATTCTTTTTTACAAAAAAATTTACTATATATTCTGAACAATTCATATTTCCTCAATCATATTAATTATTTTTTTATTTAGCATTTCTTAATTTAAAATGTCTCTCATCCTTCTAATTGCTTCTTCAATTATATCTTTTGTTGTTGAAGCATAACATATTCTGATATATCCTTCACCATACTTTCCGAAACAATTTCCAGACAATACAGCAATATTAGCTTTATATAACAATAGATCTGCTAAATTTTCACTGCTCAAGCCTGTATTCTTAATATTAGGAAAAGCATAAAACGCTCCATCTGGTACATGGCAGGAAAATCCTTTTATGCTATTCAGTCCTTTAACAAGAGCATCTCTTCGTTCTTTTAATTCTTTGTTTCTGTTTATTATAAGCCGTTGATCAACATTAAGCGCAGCTATACCACCCCTCTGAATAAAAGCCGGCAAACAAGAAATTGTCGTTTGCAGCAATAAACCCATTTTTGCTACTACCGATTCTGGTCCTATTGCGTATCCTAATCTCCATCCAGACATGGAATAGCCTTTAGAAAAGCTATTTAATATTATGGTTCGTTCTTTACAATGATCATACACACTGGGAGAATGATATGTTTTATCATAAGTAATAAGTGAATACACTTCATCACTTAGAATATAAATGTCTTTTTCTTCGGCTATCGCAGCCACCTCTTTGACTTCTTCTTTGGTCATCACCGAGCCAGTGGGATTATTAGACGAATTGATAATAATCAACCTTGTTTTATCTGTAATGTTTTTTCGGATATCTTCGGGTGACATTCTGAATCCATTCTCTTCTTTAAGTGGAATAGCAATCGGTTTCATCCCTGCATAATTGATAACTGAAAAATACGTAGGAAATCCAGGATCTGGATAAATAACTTCTTCGCCTGGATTAACAACACAACGAACTATATAATCAATAATAGCATTTGCCGGAATTACAAGAACTTGTTCCACAGATGGTTGAAAGCCTAGATTTTTTTTTGTAAAAGCACAAATTTCTTGCCTCAATTCCATAAGTCCCATGGAATCGGTATAATGTGTTTCACCTTTGTCTAAAGAATTTTTGGCTGCCTGAATCACAGTACCCGGTGTATCAAAATTTGGATCCCCTATTTCAAAATGAATGATCTTCTTACCTGAACTTTCCATTTCTTTAATTTGCGACAAAAGCGGCCATCGTGGCCGCGGCCGAACTGAGCCACCGCTACATCACCGACCGCTTCCTGCCCGACAAGGCCATCGACCTGATCGACGAGGCCGCGGCCAAGATCAAGATCGAGATCGACTCCAAGCCCGAGGTCATGGACAAGCTGGACCGCCGCATGATCCAGCTGAAGATCGAGCGCGAGGCGATGAAGAAGGAAAAGGACGAGGCCTCGCAGAAGCGCCTGCAGCTGATCGAGGATGAGCTCGTCAAGCTGCAACGCGAGTACAACGACCTGGAAGTCATCTGGAAGTCCGAGAAGGCCTCCGCGCTGACCTCGGGCCAGGTGCGGGAAGAGATCGAGGCCGTCAAGGCGCAGATCACCGACCTGACACGCAAGGGCGATCTGGCCAAGGTGTCCGAACTGCAGTACGGCAAGCTGCCCGAGCTGGAGAAGCGCCTGAAGGAAGCCCAGGCCAAGGAAGCCGCGGGCGCGGGCGCCGCCGGCCCCAAGCTGCTGCGCACGCAAGTGGGCGCGGAAGAAATTGCCGAGGTGGTGAGCCGTGCCACCGGCATCCCCGTGGCCAAGATGATGCAGGGCGAGAAAGACAAGCTGCTGCAGATGGAAACCAAGCTGCACGAGCGCGTGGTCGGCCAGGACGAGGCTATTCAAGCAGTGGCCAACGCCATCCGCCGCTCGCGCTCGGGGCTGAGCGACCCGAACCGCCCCACCGGCTCCTTCCTCTTCCTGGGCCCCACCGGTGTCGGCAAGACCGAGCTGTGCAAGGCGCTGGCCGGCTTCCTGTTCGACAGCGTGGACCATCTGGTGCGCATCGACATGAGCGAGTTCATGGAGAAGCATTCCGTGGCCCGCCTGATCGGCGCGCCGCCCGGCTACGTGGGCTACGAGGAGGGCGGCTACCTGACCGAAGCCGTGCGCCGCAAGCCCTACAGCGTGCTGCTGCTCGACGAGGTGGAGAAGGCCCACCCCGACGTCTTCAACGTGCTGCTGCAGGTGCTGGACGACGGCCGCCTGACCGACGGCCAGGGCCGCACCGTGGACTTCAAGAACACCGTCATCGTGATGACCAGCAACATCGGCTCGCACCTGATCCAGAGCATGGTGGGCGAGCCCTACGAGGACGTGAAGGACGCCGTCTGGGGCGAGCTGAAGAACCACTTCCGCCCCGAGTTCCTCAACCGCATCGACGAGACCGTGGTCTTCCACGCCCTCGACGCCGAGCACATCACCAGCATCGCCGGCATCCAGCTGCAGGCCCTGCAGGACCGCCTGGCCAGGATGGAGCTGGCGCTCGATGTGTCCGACAAGGCCCTGGCCGAACTGGCCAAGGTCGGCTTCGACCCCGTGTTCGGCGCCCGGCCCCTGAAGCGCGCCATCCAGCAGCGCATCGAGAATCCGCTCTCGAAACTCCTGCTCGAAGGCAAGTTCGCACCCAAGGACGTGATCGGCGTGGACGTGGACCCGATCAAGGCGCCGGGGCAGTTCAGCTTCGAGAAGGTTTGAGCATCAACGGCCGGTTGATCGGCTGATTCGGAAACTGGAAACCCGCCTCTTGCGTGAGCAGAAGGCGGGTTTTTTGCGCCAGAAACAGTCGCTCGTAAGAGATGAGCGATATTGTCTTCTTGCCAGCACGCGACTCACGCGCACCACATTCTTGCCCCCAATCTGGAGAGCGGTCCACTCCTTTCGTTAGGGGGAAAAGTGAGTGACGGAGTTGATCATCACAACGATGATCCCCGTAAGGACGCCAATAGCGACACTTCCCCGTTTGGCCGCCAGCAATCCTTTGAAAAGTGATGTTGTCCATGCGAGAAAGGCCACCGGAGGAAACGCGTGCCATAGATCCTTCCGCGCTTGTGGCCCCGATCGCGTCAAAATTGCATCGAAATAGCCCAGGCTGAGTATGAGTGGACGGAACAATGCCGTGCGGGTGGGGTGTCGTACCGCGCGACCCTGAGTAGCATCCTCCAGCGCGGCGTCTAAGCCGGTTTTATCACCAGCCCAGAGTGCGCGGAATAGGACTGTGCCATCCGGGCCTATTAGAAATGCGGCATTCGGCTTGGCTGCCAGTGCGCGATGAAGCGCACCGTCGATCGAATCAACAACCGTCTTCCACGGCGCTGCTGCTGACGTTGCAAGTTCGCAGGCATGCTTGAGCTTGAGATCCATTTCTTGAGGCTGTTTCAAATTTTCGGCGGGGTGAGCTTCTCTGACCGCCAACATGATGAACTGGACTTGCTGTCCATATTTTTCATAGAGATCGCGCAAAGGTTCAATCGAGCCAAAGGTCATGGGGCAAGATGCTGAGCCGAAGAATATGAGAGACGTATGGCCGGCGAGCAATTCTCTTGATGAGATGGGATGCCCTTCAAGCGCATAAACGATGGAGTCAGGTGCTGATGAACCTGGAGTCGCGTCTTCGGGACTAAAGCGCATGTCTTCGATAAACAGTCGTGCTGTCAAGTTCGGAAACTGATACGAGGCGGCGGTACCTTTGTACTTTTCTGAGGGCGAAGTACATTGGGGTGCTACTTGGGTTGAGTCGCCCGCCTGCAGGGGAGGATAAGCAGCATCGATCTTCCTCTTGGGGTCGATGGGCGCGTATTGCATGCGCATTCGTAGCGCCCTGATTGCCAGGAGATGCAGAACCAATGCCAGTGGCACCATCAGACCAGGAATGAACGTGAACGGAAAAGTGCCGATAGCTAGGTTCGGTACTTCAGTTGCCAGTAGCTTGAGCGGACCTGGCGAGGTGAGGGCGCCTCTGAAAGCGACGTTGGCCAGCAGAGCGATTCCCATCGCATGCCATATCAACGCCGTTCGGTCGGAGATTCTGCCGGAGGCGAGGAGAGAAGTGGCTCCGCAAATCTGAACAGCGCTATAAGTGGAAACTCCGGGCATGAGGCTGGGCCGAGGACGGCTTGGCAGACAGGAGTTTTCAATGGTCAAGAAATCAGCGCGGCGCACCCGTCGCACCCACACGCCAGCCTTCAAG
>JAPZAO010000028.1 GCA_027460615.1 Candidatus Methanoperedens sp. | reverse complement strand
GTATCGAAAGGAAAGGTAAAGACCTCGCAAAAACCGCAGTATGTGGACATGATACCCAGGAAATTCAAAGGGAAAGTCTCGCAACTTTTGTCAAAAACGGATGAAAGAGGAGTACTTAAGGAACTCGTATCAAGGCTTGACATCGCAGATATCACTGACCGCAAAATCGATGAATTAAGCGGCGGCGAACTCCAGAGAGTGGCGCTTGCGGCATGTGTTGCAAGGGATGCGGATTTCTATTTTATTGACGAGATAAGCCCTTATCTTGATATTTACCAGAGGATAAAAGCCGCCCAGATTATCAGGGAACTTGCTGAGAATAAAGCCGTAATGGTTGTAGAACATGACCTTGCAATCCTGGATTTGCTTGCGGATGTCGTTCATATCGCATACGGCACGCCTGGAGGTTTTGGCGTCATTACCCATCCTAAGGGAGTGAGAATTGGAATTAACGAATACCTGAAAGGGTTCCTGCGCGAGGAGAATGTCAGGATTCGCACGGAAGCCATAAAGTTCGATATTCATGCGCCGCAGGCAGCGAAGGATGTGCCTTCCCTGTTGAAGTTTGACCAATTTTCCAAAAAATATGAAGAGGGATTTGAACTCATGGCGCAGGGGGGCGAGATAAGAAAGGGAGAAGTCACAGGCATTGTAGGCCCGAACGGGATTGGCAAGTCCACTTTCGTAAAGATACTGGCTGGCGAAGTAGAACCAACGAGCGGAAAAATAGATATGGATATCAAGGTATCTTACAAACCCCAGTATATCAAAGCCGAAGACCCGGTACTGGTTTCTGATTATCTTCGCTCTTTGAGCAGGGAAGTCGATACAAGTTATTACCAGACAGAGATTCTAAGACCGCTTCAGCTTGAGCGGCTCATGAACCAGAAGCTTGACGATCTAAGCGGCGGGGAGCTCCAGAGGGTTGCGATTGCAGCCTGCCTCTCACGAACGGCAGACCTTTATCTACTGGATGAGCCATCGGCGCATCTTGATGTTGAGCAGAGGGTGCTTGCTACGAAGGTCATCAGGCGCTTTGCCGAGAACAATAAGGTGACGGCGATGGTGGTTGACCATGATATTTACATGATAGATATGCTGAGCGACAGGCTTCTTGTGTTCGAGGGCGAGCCGATGAAGAGGGGCGAGGTTCACGGGCCTTTTGACATGAGGCAGGGCATGAACAGGTTCCTTAAAGGGATCGGGATTACATTCAGGCGGGACGAGGAGACGAAGAGACCGAGGGTGAATAAGCTGGGTTCGCAGCTTGACAGGACGCAGAAGTCTGAGGGGGAGTATTATTATAGCGTGGAGGGGAGTTGAAGCATTCTCATTTATACTTTCCTGAAATACTCATCTGTAAACTCAAAAACAGGGGTTATGACCATATCTTTTTTTAAATTAAATTCAGTAGCAGTTATCTCATTTTCATTGTGAAGTCCATACCTTGATAATTCTGTTGTTGTTATCCAGGTATTATTATATATCTTATACTCGACCCAGGCATCTCTTAATCCGCTTTTTGTATATCCCATAACAGCTTTTGCTGGAATCACCTGCTTGAAAAATTTATCTTCTTTTACAATTGACATTTCGCCACTTATCATCATAGAGGTAACGGTCACCGCCCAGGCTGAACATATACCTCTTTGGCCGTTATACAAATAATAATCAGGCATCATCCAATAATCATTGTTTGGCAGCTCGTGTCCGAAAAACTCTTTTAAGGGCATGTAATTATTCATAAAAGATTTATAAACATAATATTTAGTCCCGTTCTCATCAATGAACCCGACTACTTTTTGGTCTTTGTATTTTATCCATCCATCTTCGTCCACAAATAATTGTGAAGCTTGATACTTTACCCATTCATTATCCGGCGTAATGTAGGAACTTGGATTTACAGCATGCCATATATCATCTGTCTTATCAATATCATAAGGTCGCATTGATGGAATGCTTGTCGGCTTAGGGTATGGTGTTTCAGTGGGAGTTGGCAAGACTACTTTGATAGATGATGTCGCTGCTGGTTGAATAGTAGTTATAGTATTATTACCCTGAATTGCTGTTAGATTTTCAGGTATGGTCGGTTCTACAGGTTGTGGGTTTGTGGACGTAGCCGCTGTGGTGATAAATAAAACGAGTATCACGGAGAATAACAAAACTATAATTACCTTTGTGCTTTTTATATCCATTTGCTTCCTCACGGGAGCCTGGCGGTGCGAAGTTTGGCGACATACCACCGCCAGTTCCGATTATCATATTCTAACTATGTATTTTCGGTTCCTTTCATTAACTGAACATAAATATAATATCAGTTGTGAAAAATGTGTGCCGGAGGCATTTCATATGGAAAATGGCTTGCTTTGGAAGTTTACCTGAAAAGAGTTTCTTATAGTTCAAGCATCAGTAAGGGTAAGTTTTTGATTAGCTTTTTATGGTTTAACCACTATATTATCTCTATCAAAGAGAATAATTAAAAAGTCGGTTTTTAATAAATATATTAAAAGACCTTAAAAATTATATCCTAAATATTGTTAAAAATTAAATAATTGTTATAATAAAGAGGGTACTATAAAATGGAATTTAAAATACAGGCATTACAGATTAAAGCAGGCAAGTATAAAGTTGTACTTAACACCCAGGACGCCAAAGAACTGGGCGTCAGGGGCGGAGACCGGGTCCAGTTAAAAGACCACAGCTACTTAACAGCTATCGTGGAAACGGGCGAAATGATCCCGAAAGGCACTGTGGGAGTGTACCAGGAATGCTGTGAAAAGCTGGGAGCCGTGTGTCCCCTTACTGTAAATATAATCCCGACCTCAAGACCGACCTCCGTCAGCTACATTAAGAAAATGATGGATAAACAAAAGCTGACGCAGGAAGAAATATACCAGATAGTCCAGGACATCGTAAGGGATAACCTAACTGAAATCGAGATGTCTGCATTCGTTACCACTTCTTATATCCACGGGATGAGCACGGATGAGATTGAATGGATGACAAGAGCCATGATAGATACCGGTGAAAAAATCGAATTCCAGACGCATCCGATAATGGACAAGCACAGTATCGGGGGCGTTCCAGGCAATAAAATCTCGCTTCTTGTGGTTCCTATAATTGCCGCAAACGGCCTTCTTATACCCAAGACAAGCTCAAGAGCGATAACGGGCGCTGCAGGTACTGCGGATTTGATGGAGGTGCTTGCGCCTGTGGAATTCTCTGCAGAAGAGATAAAAACCATTACCGAGAGAGTTGGCGGCGTAATAGCATGGGGCGGCGCAACCAATATCGCCCCTGCAGATGATAAGCTGATACAATCTGAATATCCGCTAAGTATAGACCCGCATAACCAGCTCCTGGCATCCATAATGGCAAAAAAAGGCGCTGTCGGCGCAGATTGTGTTGTTATTGACATCCCAGTAGGGAACGGGACGAAAGTCCCTACTATGGAAGACGGGAAAAAACTTGCAAGGGAACTAATCGAACTGGGTGAACGGCTCGGGATGAGTGTGGAATGCGCCATGACGTACGGGGCATCGCCTGTAGGAAGAACCATCGGGCCTGCTCTTGAGGTGCGGGAAGCGCTTAAGGTACTTGAAACAATGCAGGGACCAAACAGCCTTATTGAAAAGAGCACGGCACTGGCTGGAATTTTGCTTGAGATGGGAGGGGCCGCTGTAAAAGGACGCGGCAAGGAGCTTGCAATGGAAACGCTGCGTTCAGGGAAAGCCCATAATAAGCTCAAGGAAATTATCGAAGCACAGGGTGGAGATCCGAAAATTACTCATACCGATATTAAACCCGGAGAACATAAGGGAGACCTTACTTCCCCTGCTGACGGATATGTCATTGAATTCGATAACAAGCGGATTGTCGAGATTGCAAGGATTGCAGGGGCTCCAATCGATAAAGGAGCAGGTGTCTGGATTCACAGGAAAAAGGGTGAACTTGTAAAGAAAGGTGAGCCGCTTATCACTATTTTCGCAGATAAAGGCTGGAAACTTGACAATGCTTTAAAAAGCGCAGAAAAAGATTATCCCCTGATAGTCGAAGGCATGCTTCTTGAGCGGGTTCAGACTTTCAAGGTTATTTAGATATCAGAGGAGATGTAGCGACGATTTAACGATCGGAAAATGCTACACTCTCCAGTGTCATGGCTTTTACAACAGCATTATCCAAAGAGACAAGAAGCGTCGAGATATCTTTCTTTAAATCAGAGATTATTTCTATCGGCTGATTTGCCTTCCTGCCCAACTCTTCATCAGGCATAGTAATAATGTCGCCCAACTGCATTTGCAGTATATTGCCAAATAATGCTTTCTCTATTTTAACATCCAGTGCCAGTTCCGCTTTTCTTTTTATCTCGTGAAATTTAAACTGTGGGATGTTTATCTTTTTGTAGAGAGCCAGCACATCTGATGATGCCAAATCTTTTACTTTTTTAATCCCTTGCTTTTTAAGTTTCTCTGCAATGACTTTTCCAACACCTTCAATTTTTTCGACCGGGAGATTCTCAAGCACTGTTGGAGGTTTTACTATTGGAGGTTTTACTGTTGAAGGATTTCCTACTACCTTGATAAAATCAAAGTCCACATAACCTGGGGGATTATTTGAACCTCGCCAGCCATTACCTTGTATTTCGATTTCCTGCTCATTTCCGAAAGAGCCTGGAGGAAATGTATATTCAAGTTCATATTCAAAGGTTGAATCATCGCCGCCGGTGCTTGCCCTGATGGCGACATAGTCCTTGTTACGCTCTATCTCGAAATACCATCTATCGATAGGTAGGAGATTTGGCGATTGAGGGAGTAATATTTGTTTAGTATTACTGCCTACAGACAGGGACATTTGGTTCTCGGCAGGATTACCATCGTGTACACCCGCCCCACGATATATGTATACCATCACTGCTCCGTCATCACCTGGTGCCCTAATCACGAATGGCATGTTGCGGTTGTTTGTTGGCGCCGCAGGACGTATGTTATAGGTTATCGCTGTTTTGAGAATCCACATGTCACCGGAAAAAGGACGGACAAGCCAGAGAGATTTAGCATAAAAGTTCCCATATTGATCTGGACGAACCGAAGCCGTACGACCTGTTTGATAAGCATCAATTATGTATCGCAGGTATCCCGGATTATCAGTAAGAGAGTAACTACCTCTGCCTGGACTTATTACCCAATCAGAACCCAATTTTTGGCCTTCAAACTGGTCATCAAAAATCACAGATTCCATGGGTTGGATATTAGCATGTGACCGAATTTCCTCATCAGTTCTTGCAACCTTTGACACATGGAATTCATCAACAAACCCAAGGTCATTTCTACCCCAATGATTTAGATATGCAAAAACAGTGCCCGAAAAGGCAGGCCAGGCATTTGCTTCTGAATAAGCATCCACTTGCCCGTTAACGTATAATTTGGTTCCATTAGGGCCCCATGTTACTGCTATATGTGTCCATTTATTAAGAGGTATAGTGGTTTTTCCGACAGGCGCCTTGTCATAATTTCCACCCCATCCTCCGTATATCAGCTTACCATCAGCATTTAATTGAAGGTTCAAAATTGTGCCTGCTTTTGGAGAAGACGCCAGATCATACCAGTTAAATTCCAATAATACGATTGAATACTGTCGTGGTTTTATCCACTTCTATGAACCTCGTTTTTTGAATTTGTAGACAAAAAGTCACGGACTATCAATTGTCCGAATCTTATGGTAAGAACAAATACTATGCCGACAAGTTCCGAGTTGTCAGGAATTCGCACTTTGCGGCTCTTCCTCCGCAATCGCAAAATCGATCTGCCGTTCTTCCGGGTTCACCCTGACGAC
>JAPZAO010000027.1 GCA_027460615.1 Candidatus Methanoperedens sp. | reverse complement strand
GAATTATGAGAGAACGTGTCGGAAGATTGGTTAGAAAAACAAAGTGTTTCTCCAAAAAGAAATCACGACTGAGAAATGCTACAGAACTTATTCAATTCCATTGGAACTTTATGGATGAGATACACGATGGTTTAACACCTGCTATGATTGAATCGCTCTCAAATGGTATTTGGAGTTGGGATGATTTTTTGTCCTTTCATTATGCGGTATAAATTAGGACAGTGCCGAAATTCAGGATAATGGGCAGTGGTGTCGAAGCTGTAATGCCCCCGTTTAAATACAGCATACCTTTCTCTGAGATCAAAGAGATAAAAATAATCGATAACATCCCCTGGTACGCCGGCTGGGGCGTGCGCCTGTGGGGAAGGAGGCTTGCCTTTATCAGCATGCGTAAAAGTGCGGTGTCAATCGAAAAAAAGAAAGGGTTTTTCAGGAAACTTATACTGACCACCCAAAATCCTGAAGATTTCATTAAAAGGTTAGAAGAGGAAATGGAATGAATGCATTTCAGAAATTACGATTATGGCTTGGCTGGTGTCCGAACGCGAGCACGATAGAAACAAGAAAATCCGTTCAATTTGATGACATAATGGTAAATGCGCCGGATAGTGGTGGTGAATTAACTCATGCTACTGCAAGATGGTGGAACAAATGGCGCAACAGGGTTTTATTGAATTCATTTATCTCCACCCTTTTAGGAATCAACTTATTGGTATTAAGCGGAAACGAAAACATGAATCTTTTTTTTGCTGGCATGATCGCGGGAGTTCTTTTTAGCATAATATCTGGAATTACTGAATGGAAAAGGCTCAATAAAGCTGCATGGTACAGGAAGCGGCAAGTTACCAGAAGAAAGCATATAATTAACTACCTCATAATATGTGGATTAATAGCTGTAGTTACTTTTGTAACTGTCTTTTTGCTGGTGAAAACCGGGACACGTATCAGCGGGTATTACCCATTTCTCTCAGGTGTATTTTTATTTGCCTGGACCCAGTATCTTGTAGTGGTTTACTGGGAGCGGAAGAACAGGAAGACCCTGATTGTTGAAAAAACATCTTTTTACGCGATTGAAAGTGAAACAGGTGGCAGTAAATGAATCTGATTAAGCAGGGAATTCTGGTTGTAGTTACTGTATTTATTGTTACTATGATTATTGGCCACTTCGTTTTCGGGAGAATTAACTGGATATTATCTTTCGGAATTGCCAGCGGTTCTCTGCTTGGAATCTTGTTGAAGTATTACCAGTTGAAAAGCGCCCAGAAACAAAAGGAATCTGGTGATTGAATTGTTTGTGAACGTTGCGGATAAGATAAAACGATTGATGGGCCGGCGCCTGAGTACAAAAACGATTGGATATTCTGAGCAGGACTGCATAATATGATAGTTGATTTTGGAGAACAGGTAATCAAACGGGTTATAGGGGAAGTTAAAAACAGGGAATACCTTAGTAAAATAAATAGTCTGACTTACAGTATTTTTCTTGTAAGCTTGCTCTTGCTTTTGTTTTCCGGGATTTTATTCGTATACGGTATAGATTATTATAATGGTCTGATGTGGTTTAGCGTGTCCTTATTTAGTTCATCGATTTTTGTTTGGACTATATTAGGCATTTTCGTATATGTGAAAATTATTCGTAAAGGATACAGTTTATTATGAATTCCAGAGTTGAATTAATTAAAAAAATGATGGGCTGGTGCCCTGTTGCGGATACGAAAATCAACGAGCCTCCTTCTGGAGAAGGTTATGCCAATAAGCCAGATAGCGGGGGCGATGCATCTGGGAAGTTATTCTGTTCGTTATTCGAATGGGATTACATCGTTAAGGAAGAACTATTGAGGTCGATCGCTGTTTTATTTTATTCATTTATTGCCATTGGGATGATGATTTCTTATGGTTATATCAAAGCAGACCTGACTGACACCTTTTACTTGGCGCCGATTGTAACCTTTGCCTTTTTCGTATTCATGGTCTGGTACAGAAAGAATATACGGAGTCCTATTATATACCGCTTTGAAAATACTAAACCTTTAAGAGAATTGGCTACCTTGATTGTGGTTTATGCAGTGTTTCTTTATTTCTCCCTTCAATATCCGGTGCTACAAAGGGCATGGTTCATAATTCTCTTATTCATTGGTTTAAAACTGACAAAAATATTCGAACTTAACCGCCCCACAGGTGTTAAGATGATGCTCTTCTTTGCAGTAGCATCTGCCTTTGTCCTTATTCGATATTATGCCCTGCAAATGCCGCTGATGCCTCTGCTGAAGGGCATTACGGCCTTCGGAGTGTCTATGCTGATACTCGTCGTTTTGTCTAAGAGGGCAGGTTTTGAAGAACCTGATTATCTATATAAAATGGACAGGAAGAGTTTCTTGGTATGGGCGGCATTCATAGCGATTTCGGTGGTCATAGGGGTAGCGGTATCGATAGGGCTTGATAGATTAATCAAATAAAGGGAGAAACTGTATGAATGCGTTTCAGAAATTAAGGTTATGGCTGGGCTGGTGCCCGAATGCTGCATTTGTAAACAAAAAGGAGGATGTATATATGGTATCGTATGAAAGAAAGTATATAGACAAAATAAAAGGCATGGGATTCAGTGGATTTCTCGGTGCCTTGCATCTGGTGTTTGGTGTCTGGCTGGTATCGACAGCACTCTGGGTATTAGGAAAGAAGGAGATTTTCCCATGGTGGGGAATGGATATAAACATCATTTCATCCTGGCTACTTTTAGCAATCGGAGTATCTTCCCTGATGATTTTCTTTAATTTCGTAAAATCTGGCAATGTCCACAGGATACTCGCAATCGTAAACCTTGTTCTCTTAGCCGGATTTTTCCTTTATTTGAGCCAATTTCTTGTCTCGTCTGAATTCAACGATCTTTCAATGTTTTTCGATAAGCTCTATAATTACTACAGTTTCGGGCTGGTGACCCTGTCACTTTTCACGCTAATTGTAGCCATACCAAGCGTCCTAACTTTTTTCAGCAAACCGGCCGGGGAAAAGAAAAAAGTATTCCTCACCGCAACTTTGCTGGTTCTTATTGTAGTATTCGCATCTCTTGGTGCTTATTATTTATATTTGAACAACCAGAAAAATTCAATGCTCGCCGGGGAATTCGGAGACATCAGAATTTACAAGATAGAACCCGATGCTTCGCGGGGTTCCTTGTTTGGCATGTCGAGCATGTATCCGTACTTCATAGATTCACCTGGCGACACTACAGGGCATCCAATTTCGAAAGATACCTACGAAGCGATGCAATTCTTAAAGAGTAAAGAAGGAGGCAAGGTTCTGGCATGGTGGGATTTTGAACTTGAAATCAAAGCCGCAGGTAAAGAGCCTGTTATCAGCTATGCATCAGAAGCTATCAAGCCGACAATCGCAAGACCTGCTTCTTTGTACGACAAATTCGAGCCGGATGAGAAAGTAGCAGATGTCTCAAGATTTTTTGCCACCGATTCCGAAGAAATGGCAAAAAGCATTGCTGAGAAATACGGCGCTGATTTAGTGTATATATCAAGGCAACGAATGAACGATTTGATCGGGGTAATGGTGTTTGCCAGCCCAGACTTTAACGCACAGAACCAGGATATTATGAACCCTGAGGCCTATTTTGAAAAAACCATCAAGTCAACGATGGGGTACAGGTTCAACAGCGGTGCAGAGTTCAAATATTTCGATAAAATCTTCGAAAATAAGGATGTTATAATTTACCAGCTAAAAAAGTGAATGTTGAACAACATCATTCAATCAATACCACTTCAACCTCTTCGCCTTTATCGTAACCCTCTACGTTCTCAGGGATAATCACAAACCCGTCGGCTTTCGAAACAGAGCTTAATATCCCGGCGCCCGAAACTGCAAGGGGAATAGCTTTACTCCCCGTATTTAAATACGGGGTCTCCAGTTTGACGCGGGCGAATGTTTTATATCCGGTTCTTCCTGGTATTTTCCCTGACAACACCGCACGAACTTTCCTGTCCGACTCATCTGGTATATGCCCCAGCTTCCGGAGCGCCGCCCTTGCAAAAAAGTAAAGCGCCACGATACCTGCGACCGGGTAGCCGGGCATGCATACTACGGGTTTGCCATTTATGATGCCAAGCGCGGTGGGCTTGCCCGGGCTTATGCCCACTCCGTGGACAAGCAACGTTCCCATAGAGCCGACCACGCCAGGAACATAATCACGTTTTCCCACTGACGTTCCGCCGCTTGTGATAAACATGTCGGCATCAAGATTGGATGATATTGCATCTTTTATCTTTTCAGGATCATCTTCCACTATCTCAAGCAGTCTCGGAATGCCGCCCCATTTCCTTACATACAGTGCAGCCATCAATCCATTGGTTTCATAGACTTCCCCTTCCCTGAGCGACGTGCTTTCCCTGGAAACAAGTTCCTCGCCTGTGGGGATTACCACCACAAGCGGCTTCCTGAAGACCGCAATATTCCGGATGCCCAGCGCTGCAAGAACCGCTATATCGCACGGGCGGAGAATTTTCCCTTCTTTTAAAATGATTTCCCCTTTCCTGATATCCTCCCCGGTTTCCCCAACGTTCTTCCCGGGATGAAGCTGTGCGAATATCTCAACGCTTTCACCCCGCAAAACCGCATCTTCCAGCATAACCACAGCGTCTGCACCATCCGGTATTGGCGAACCTGTATGTACCCTTGCACATGTCCCTTTTTGGACAGCCATTGCCAGTTTGAGAACTACCGATGAATTGCCTCCGGCCCCGAGCGTATCGCCTGCCCTGACCGCAAAACCGTCCATCGCAGCGCGGCGGTATTGAGGCACATCGATACCTGCAGTGATATTTTCTGCAATAATCCTGCCGTCGCAATCCTCGATTGGCAGGTTCTCGGTATCAGAAAGAGGAGCAAATGCCTTCAAAAATAGTTCTCCTGCCTCATCAGCGTTCATTCTTTCCCTGAACATCATCCACCTGACACAGGAGGGAAAATCGCTATCTCATCGCCAGCTTTGACAACTGCCTCCAGTCCGCCGGATTCAAGAACATTCCTTCCATTTAAAAAGACATTGACGTAAGGCTGCAGATTTTTTCCTTTGAAAAGCATTTTTTCAAATCCAGGGAACTTTTTACAAAGAATTTCGAGAATCTCTCCGGCTGAAATGCCGTCTATTTCAATCTCTCTTGTCCCTGTAAATTCCCTGAAATTGGCAAAGAGCTTTACTATTATTTTTGGCATGGCATCTCTTAATTATTTTTAAACCATAAATGCTATGAATATGTTTTTACTATGATGAAGTGATGAATAAAAAAAACTTTGCTTTGTATCTTGGTTTTATTCTCATAATCATAGTTGCCTTTTTCCTTCGGCTCTACCGTCTCGATGAGAGGGTTTTCCATCATGATGAAGCAGCAGTGGGTTATTTCACGTATAAACTGTTCAATGACGGCATTTATTCATACGACCCTTCGTTCCATGGCCCTTTTATGTACTATGTAACGGCCGAGGTGTACAGGCGCATGGGGGATAGCATATATTCATCGCGTCTTCTTCCTGCACTTTTCGGAGCAGCCATGATTTTCCTTTTAATCCCGTTAAGAAAATATATCGGAAACACGGGAGTGATTCTATCGGCTTTCTTTCTTGCGCTTTCGTCCTCGTTTCTATATTATTCACGTTTTTACAGGGAAGATATTTTCATTGCGTTTTTTTCACTGTTAATGTTTGTATGCGCTGTCAAATATGCGGAGAAGTATTTTGAAGAAAAATATTCTTTTTTTAGGATTTTTTACCTCTTTTTGGCTGCAATATCACTGGCATCAATGGCTGCTCTTAAAGAAAATGCGTATATCGCAATGGCATTAATAGTTTTTTTCCTGTTCCTGCTTTTCATAAGGGAAAAGGGCTATCAGGGTTTGATTGCAAAAATTAAGAGCTTTGATAAAAAATTGCCGACGATTGTTCTTGAATCGATATTTTTCATATTTGTTTTTCTTATTGCCTTTTCGCTTTATTACACGGGGAAGCCTCTTGAATTACATGGAATGTATGCAGCTTTTGAAAGGGCTGTAATTCACTGGTATGAGATGCATCGTATAGAGCGCATCGGAGGACCTTACTTTTTCTATCTGCCGATACTCGCCCTTTATGAACTTCCCATTCTGGTTTTTGGAGTCATCGGGATGGCATATTACGGCTGTTATGATAAAGCAAAGGAGAAAATGCTGACTGTTTTCCTGGCTTACTGGGTTATTGCTGATATAATGTATTATATCTCAAACGTATATCCCCAATCGGCCAGGTTTTTCCCGACTGCATATATCCCGTCGTCTATTGTTATCTTATTCCCGCTGTTGATTTACGGGATTATCTGTGTCCTAAAATCCAGCAATATTTTTCTTGCCTTTTTAACCTACTGGGCATTGGCCAACCTTTTTGTTTATTCGTATATCCAGGAAAAAGTCCCCTGGCTGGTGTTGAATTTCCTGTTACCGCTTGTTATAATCGCCGCTGTGTATCTCGGGGAGCACCTGCCGCGGCTGGATCTTAAATCCAAAGCCGGTGCAGCTACTATTATTTTCCTTGTGCTCAGTTCATCGTATTTTGCATATTCAAGCATTTTCCTGAACTTCTATGATTACACTAATCCCGCTGAACCCCTTATCCAGGCGGCGCAGCCCCCGCAGAAATTCTCCCTTTTCATTGATAAAATAAGCGAGATTTCCAGGCAATACAAGAACCAGTCCACCGAAATCCAGATTACTGATAATGAAATGGAAACGCAGTTCCTCTGGTATTTGCGCCATTACGGCAATGTCAGGTGGAGGGTGAACATTGATTCTGAACTTGCGGCTCCTTTGATTGTGGTGCATGATTCTGATGATAAACATGAACCCGATATCGTGAAGAGCCGCCTGCGCTCGGATTATGAGCGGCTTGACAGTGCAAAGATGTCATGGTACTTTTTTGCGCCCTCGGATGTTACGCTGAATTATTTGCTTTACAGGAAGATGGACAAGCCGCCGGGAGAGTACAGGGTGGTGCTGTTTTATCAGCCACGGTATTGAGATTATTTTCCAGATTTTGCCTATTTGCGAACTTATGTAGCCGGAGTTTGTACGAGTTTCAAGTCGGTCTATTTTTAGTTAGTTTCTTTATTACAAGAATTGAGTAAAAAACGATACTCAGATAATATATCATAAAAAAATAATTATTCATTATGACCCTGAACAAAAATGTATTTGAAAATTCAGAATTGTATAGCGGGACACCAAAGAAGGATAGACTTATGAATGCCAGAAGAATTTGCAATAATGGCAACAGAACATATAATAGTGGGATTAAAATAATTGAAAAAGGAACCCTTTTTATTATTGAGAGGATTACAAGCAGTAATGAGGGGATAGCAAAAATGCCAAGATTAGCGATGAAAGGTTCGTAAACATTTCCAGGTGCCAGATAATCTATTTATGTAAACCCTGCGCCTATAACTCTTAAAAAAGATACTAAACCATAGACAATTATAACCCAATACAAATATTTTCCAGATATTGATGAATTGCGTAAATTCTGACTTCTAATGCGTTGTTCAACTTTTTCCATATGCAACAAACCTCGTATTTTTTTCAAATTCAATCAGTGCACCCACTGAATTATTTCTTTCGATATCCATAATTATCACTAACCATCACTTCTTTTGCCATTTTAGCCATCATCTTCCTTGGCATAAACCTGATTAGAAAAATCATTAATTTGTTCTCAATACCAGCTATTACCAGTCTTTCTCCTTTCATCATCGCTTTATAACCAATTTCTGCCACAGTCTTTGCATCCATAACTCCTCTTTCAAGCAATTTTATATCTTCCATATTTGCTCGTTTGAAAAATTCTGTCTTTGTCGCCCCTGGACATAAAGCGGTTACAGTAATTCCTGTTCCTTGAAGTTCCTCTGCAATCGCTTCCGAGAAGCTCAGGACAAAAGATTTGGTAGCGCAATATACGGCGTTAAGTGGCCCTGGTCCAAAGGAGCCTGTAGAACCTATATTCATTATTTTCCCATAGCCATTTCTCAACATTCCTGGCAAAAACAACTTTGTCAGATGAGTTAGCGACATAAGATTAACTTGGACCATTTGTAACTCTTCTATTATATTGGTCTCAGAAAAAGCTCCGTATACATTGAATCCTGCATTGTTGACTAAAATGTCAATCTCAATAGATTCTTGTTGAAGTTCATAAAAAATCTCCTGGGGTGTTGCTGCCACAGACAAATCTTTTGGAATACTGAATACTGATATTCCAAAGTTTCCTTCTAATTCATTTTCCAATTGTTTGAGCTTTTCTTCATTTCTTGCTACTATTACAAGATTGTAACCATCCTTCGCAAACAACTTGCTGAATTCATACCCAATGCCACTGGAGGCTCCTGTTATTAATACAGTCTTTTTCTCATTTAAATCATTAGTATTTCTATTGTTTTTCATCTGAATCTCTCCTTTCTAAGTATTTATATTATAAACAACAAATAGGTGTTATAAATAATATGTTTTTCACTCAAATAACAACAAAAAGGAGTTGTAATTTTATATGGAGGCATTGGAAGAATTTGGATTATCCAGATATGAATCCAGGGTGTATCTAATCCTTTTATCTAGCGGAATAATAGATGCCAGAAAGCTGTCTTCAAAATCAGGAGTACCTTTTGGAAGAATTTATGATGTATTGAGTTCCCTGGAAAGCAAAGGTTTGGTGCAAAAACAGCTATCAAGACCAAAGAAATTTTTAGCAGTTGAACCCAAGCTGGCAGTTAAAAAACTTTTGGATTTCAAAAATAAAGAGATAAATTCCCTGATTCAAAAAGCAGGCAAGCTCGAAGAAAATTTGAATCATCTTTTCAATAAAGAATCCGACCAAAGCCTATTCTGGAGTGTTTCCATAGGCGAAGATACAATAAATTCCCAAATGGAAAGGCTGGCAGCCACCGAAAATGAGTTGCTTAGTTATTCGGGACTAAAAAGAGTTAAGCCATCTGACGAATATACAAAAACCTGGATCAATGAGTTCTTAAAGATAACTTCAGGTTTAATAAAAAAAAGAGTCAAAATTAAAATACTAATTGGCAATAATGATGAAAGTAATTTAAAGGAATTAATGCCGCTCCTGATCCCTTTCCTGGACGATTTAGCACACATGGAGATCAGGGTCATTCCAGAAATACCAAACCATTTTGATATAATAGATGGTGAAAAAGTACAATTAAAGGTAAGTAATCCTGTCAGGCCAGAAGAGTATTTTGCATCAATTTTTGTCTGGCAAAAAGAGTTTGCCCAGGAACTCAAGAATAAATTTAATGAACTGTGGAAGAATGCAAAAGAGTTCAGAATTGGAGTGCTCCCCTGACAAATAGTTATTTTTCCAATACAAAGCGGCTGTGGGACAAAACTAAAAATAGCACTTATCAAACCCCTCCATCTTTTAAGACAATTACAAACACCCTTTTTCCAATGTATTTCTTTTGAGCATCAATTTTAGCCCCATTTCCATAAGGTGTTACTCTCTTTTCGTATATCTCTTCAACATTATCTTTAATTGATAGCTTTCCGCCTACCACTGCTTGATTTCTCTCATAGTATAGTATATACATGTAAACACTTATATACTTTACGGACGTATTAGGAACCATGATGAGAAGTGAGGAAATAAGAAAAAGGTTGAAAGATATTGACGAATTTCTGCTAAACCAGTACAAAGATAACAAAGCAGAAAAGAAACGTGATTGGCGAACTTATGAACAGCAATTGATGAATCGGGCAAAAGGAGCAATCCATAACCTTAAACCTTTAATAAATGAAGCAACCAATATTGAAATTCACAGAAGTATCGGAAGACCGCAAGATCTTGAACTCAAACAGAGAGTCATTATTCTCCTATTGAAAGAGCTTTTTGGGGAAAGCAACAGAAGAATGGCATCAATGCTTGCTTTATTTTCTCTCCTCTCTGGAGTTGAGATCAGCTATAAGACTGTAGAACGTTTATATTCAAATCCTGATGTTGAAATGGCAATTTACAACCTTCACATGCTGATTTTAAAGACTAAAGGGGTTAAGAACATTCATGCTTGCGGAGATGGGACTGGCTATTCATTAACGATAAAAAAGCATTATGCTTCTGAAACTCAGTTACGAAAGGATAAAGCAAAAGAGTATTCCGGGACAAAGGCTTTCGTTTATTCTTTTAAGTTGATGGATATTGAGTCCAAAATGTATGTAGCATTTGGAATGAGCTTAAAGAGTGAAAAAGAAGCTTTCGACAAAGCAATGGAAATGCTAAAACACATTGATGTAAAAATCGATAGTGTGAGGCTTGATAAATATTACAGCTTTCCTTCTTATGTGGATAGATTCGGGAAGGCAAAGGTCTATGTCATTCCGAGAAAAAATGCGACTTTGAGGGGTTCCTGGAAATGGAAGGATACGATGGAAGAGTTTGTAAATGATACGATTCCGTACCTTGGACAATATTATTTGAGAAATAATTCTGAATCTGGATTTTCGGCGGATAAGAGAGGGTTTGGATGGACGGTGGGACAAAAAAGGGATGATCGGATTGACACTGCTTTAACCTGCACTGGTGTCTGGCATAATTTGTTAAACTTGTATCCCACTTAATTCTGTCCCACAGCCATACAAAGCGATGCCTTTCTATAGTTCGTATGAGTTAGTATTAGTTCGTTGTTATTGTCCGTTTTTTATCTCACACACCAAAGAACGCTAAGAATCATGGATAAAAATCGGCTCTAAGCCCAAGCAATTGGCGCTAAAGTCTTTTTATCAAATTTAACGGATTCGCGCCCGTTGCTTTCTTTGCGCCTTTTTCATCAAGACCCGCGCCCAATGCAATCGTGAATGCGGTTTCATCTGAAATCAGGTCTTGCGGCTTATGCGAATCGGTATCGACAATCAATGTTGCCCCGGTTTCATTTGCAATTCTCACCACATGACCGTTGGTGCGGTTGTGCCCGTTTCGCGAGGTTAATTCAAGCGCTATCCCGTTCTCTCTTGCAAGTTCAGCATCCTCGATGGTTATAAGACCGGGATGAGCCAGGATATTGATGTCAAGCGACACTGCCATGTGGTTTGTGCCCGGCGGCACCGGTTCAACCGTGGTCTCACCGTGAACTACCACTATCTCGGCGCCCAGTTTACGCGCCTTCTCAACAAGGGACGGCAATTTTCCTGGCGGGACATGGGTCAATTCCACCCCGTTAAAGATTCTGATATCGTAATCATCTTCCAGAGATTTGACCTTCTTCACGCACGACAGGATGTGCTCAATATTTGTGAAATCGGCATGGTCGGTTATTGCTATTGCAGTATAACCCTGAAAAACAGCTCTCCGCACGAGTTCACTCGGTATCAATTCACCGTCGCTGAACGTTGAATGTGTATGCAGGTCTATCATTTTTGTCCCCGTGTTTTATTTATCTTCTGGGCAATCTGTTTTACTATAATTGATTTAGGACCTTTTTTATCCACGAGCACCCGCCCGCTCACTACCCACCACGACTTCGGGTGTGCTTTATCGGCTTCAAGGACGGGAGACATGCCCAATTCCGAAGCCGCTCTCTCAATCTCCTTTAAAACGGGGGATTTCACGGAATCTTTCATGGAAAGAATCCTGCCCTCAGCCCTTGATTTGGTTGCATCCAGATACACCGGCCAGATGACAAGCTTGGTCTTATCCTTTAACATTATGCTTCTGTTATCTTTTTAAAACTAGTAATACTTTTCTAAAAATCGGAGCCGAAAAATAATTTTGTTTTTGACGAAATGTTAGCCACGGAGGCGCAGAGAACACAGAGAAATAATGACTCTGACCTCAGTGTCTGGTATGAAAAAGTGTAAAAACCACATAGTGGAACACAGATGACACGGATAAACTGAAACCTCAGTTTACACGGTATAGGGTATGCTTTGCATGCCCTTCTTTTGATAAAACTTTCTTAAAGTTTTATCGACGGATGCCCACGGATTTTTTATCTGTGCTAATCCGTACCATCCGCGTAAATCCGTGTTCTACGCCAACCATTGTTTAGGCTTTTTCATGTTCATTTATGAACCGCGTTCATAGCCGACTCTGTGGCTATTTTGCTTTTTGATTTAACAACACCAAAGGATTTTACACCCACTAAAAATCAAAAAAAGGTTTTCATTATTAAATAAGTGGATGCGGAAATAAGCGCAGCCGCAGGGATTGTAAGAATCCATGCCCCGACAATCTTCCGGGCAATCCCCCACCTCACTGCGGATAGCTTATCGGTTGCCCCGACGCCCATTATCGAGGAGGATATCACATGCGTGGTGCTAACGGGAATTCCCCAGTGAGCCATGAAAGCAAGTACAAGACCGCTTGAAGTTTCTGCTGCGAACCCCTGATATGGCCGAAGTCGCGTCACCCTTTGCGCCATGGTCTTTACAATCCTCCATCCCCCTAAAAAAGTGCCAAGACCGATGGCTGCTGCGCATGAAATAATAACCCATGGCGGAATTGGGAGAGTGTCCGGGGTTGCCGGAGCGGAAACACCTGCAGTGATAAGGAGAAGTGCAATGATCCCCATTGTTTTTTGTGCGTCATTGGTTCCGTGCGTCAGGGAATAAAATGCTGCTGAAAAAAGCTGAAGCCTTCGGAAATAATTGTTAATCTTTGAAGGATGAGCTTTACGAAAAGCCCTCATAATTATAAGAGCGAATAAAAACCCGATTATCAGGCCAATTATAGGCGAGACGACCATGAACAGCACGATTGTTTCGACCCCGGAAGAGTGTATGGAACTTATCCCTGCGGCTGCTATAGCTGCGCCGATGAGCCCGCCGACAAGGGCATGGCTGCTCGATGTCGGAAGACCCAGGTACCATGTGGCTAAATCCCATATTACAGCCCCAACAAGCGCAGCAAATATCAGGTTAACCGTAACAATGTGCGTGTCAATAACACCTTTTCCTATCATCGATGCAATTGCGGTGCCCAGAACGAACGGGCCGACCAGGTTAAAGACAGCTGCCATTGATACTGCTTTTATTGGCGAAAGAACTTTTGTGGCTACAACCGTGGCGATAGCATTTGCGGAATCATGGAATCCGTTGATAAAATCAAAGAACAGGGCAAGTAAAATGGTGATTATTACGAAAGAATCCAAAGTAATGCTCCCTCTCAGCTATTTTTCACAACGATGTCGCTGATAACGTTTGCAGCGTCCTCACACTTATCGGTTGCAAATTCGAGACGCTCATATACCTCTTTAAGTTTCATTATCTCTATCGCATCGGTTCTTTTGAAAAGCTGGGCAACGGAATTTTTATAGATATCATCTGCGACGTTTTCAAGCCTGTTGACCTCGATGCATCTTGTTTCGATCTCTTTCGGGCTTTTGATGTTACGAAGGCCCTTTAAAGCCTGGTTCAATTCTGTTGCCTGCGTCACAAGCACTTCAGCTAATTTTATCATATTCTCTTCGGGTTTTTTAATTTCGTACAGGACAAGGCGCGCAGCAGTGCCGTCGATATAATCCAGGACATCGTCAAACGCAGATGCAAGCGCGGATATGTCTTCGTGGTCAATGGGAGTTATGAAGGTCTTGTTGAGTTCTTCAAAAATCTCATGGACAAAATCGTCACCCTGGTGTTCTATGTCCTTTATTGTTTGTTGTTTTTCTTTGATATTTTCATATTTTTTTAGCATATCAAGGAATGCAATCGAACCGTCAAGCACATTTTGTGACTCGTTTTCAAGCATATTAAAAAAGTGTTTATCCTGGGGAATTATCCATTCTTTTAGTCCCATGTTTCAATCTCCTTATTTCATGTCAAAATGTTATTAGTGATTCTTATCTTTATGTTTTTCTCTTTTGATTTTATGCTTACATGAGAAACCAGGATTAATTCAGCTCAACTCTCTCGCCTGTCACCATGAACACCACGTTTTCGCAGAGATTCGTTATGTGATCCCCTATCCTCTCAAGATACCTTGCTACGAAAGTTAAATGCTGGGCACCCGTTATCTTTTTCGGGTCCTCGATCATATAGGAAATCAGTTCCCTTCTTACTTGGTCAAAGAGCATATCGATCTCATCATCCCGCTTCGCAACAGCCTTTGCAAGCTCTACATCCTTGTTTTCAAAGGCGCTCATGGTATTCGCCAGCATTTGCTGGCATATCTCAGACATTCTCGGTATGTCTATGAGAGGCTTTACAGGGGGTACATTAGCTGTTATCTTTGTAATAACCGCTATTTCAAGGGCAAGGTCTCCCATCCTTTCAAGATCGATGCTCATCTTTAATGCCGAGATTATAAGCCTCAAATCCCTCGCCATGGGCTGCTGGAGCGCGAGAAGACGCATGCAGTTCTCCTCAATGCTGTGATCAAGGGCATCTATCTCGTTATCCATATCAATGACCTTTTGAGCCATCTCTACATCGCGGTTCTTAAGAGATAGCACGGAATCTCCTATCGCCTTGCCTACAAGGCTTCCCATGGTAAGTATTTCCTCCCTTATTTTGTGCAAGTCTTTGTGATACGCTTCCCGGGTCATGTTAACCAAACCTCCCTACAATGTAGTCTTCTGTGCTTTTCTCCTTTGGCTTCTTAAATATCTGATTTGTTTCTCCAAACTCTATCAGCTTTCCGTAAAGAAAGAAAGCCGTATAATCGCTTACTCTTGCAGCCTGCTGCATATTATGTGTTACTATAACAAGGGTGTATTTTTCCTTAAGTTCTAACATTAAATCTTCTATCTTGCTTGTCGATATAGGGTCCAAAGCTGAACAGGGTTCGTCAAACAGGATGACTTCCGGTTCAACCGCTAATGCCCTTGCTATGCAGAGGCGCTGCTGCTGACCTCCAGACAAACTCACACCGGATTTATTGAGATCGTTTTTCACTTCATCCCAGAGCGCGGCTTTTTTCAGGCTCTCCTCTGCTATTTTATCAAGAACTTTTTTATCTTTCACTCCGCTGAGCTTTAACCCTGCCACAACATTATCCCTTATAGACATCGTTGGAAAAGGGTTGGGCTTCTGGAATACCATGCCTATGCGCCTTCTTATGTCCACCGGGTCGATATCGCTCTGATATATATTCTTGTCATCAACCAGTACATTTCCTGAAACTTTTGCCCCGGGCACGACTTCATGCATCCTGTTGAGACAGCGGATAAATGTTGATTTTCCGCATCCTGAAGGGCCTATGATAGCTGTTATCCCGTTTTTCTCGATACCGAGATTGATGTCATGCAATACCTGTTTAGCTCCAAACGATGCATTGAGATTTTCTACTGTGATTTTATTCTGCACGTTTATACTCCTTTTAACT
Source organism: Candidatus Methanoperedens sp. (assembly GCA_027460615.1). Taxonomy (GTDB): domain Archaea; phylum Halobacteriota; class Methanosarcinia; order Methanosarcinales; family Methanoperedenaceae; genus Methanoperedens. The sequence goes on along the minus strand of JAPZAO010000027.1, from coordinate 13,746 downwards.
ATATTTTCTCCGTGTTACGAATCTCACACTAATATTTAAAATAAGAATCAGGACAATAAGGATAAGTGCCCCTCCCCAAGCTTTAGCTTGCCAGTCGGGAAAGGGCGATATTGCATATGTATAAATCTGCACCGGCAGGGTGGATATGGGTTTGTCTATCCCGTTAGTCCAGAACATATTTCCAAAGGAAGTGAAAAGAAGTGGTGCGGTCTCACCTGATATCCTTGCAATTGCAAGCAAAGCGCCGGTGACTATCCCGCTCCTGCCCGTGCTTAAAACAATATGCAATGTTGTTTTCCACTTCGGTATCCCGAGTGCAAGGGAAGCTTCCTTGATGGAGCCCGGCACAAGTCTCAGGGATTCTTCGGTGGTTCTTGTGACTATGGGGATCATCAAAACAGACAGCGCCGCTCCTCCAGCAATTGCAGAGAAGCTTCCGAAATAAAGGACTATGAGGGTATAACCGAACATCCCAGCCGCTATCGATGGGGTACCCGTCAGAACATCAGCCACGAAACTTACAAAACGTCCAAACCTGTTTGCTCCGTATTCTGAAAGATATACCCCTGAAAGAATGCCTATGGGAAGCCCGATTAAGCAGGCAATCCCTACGACTATGAATGTTCCCTGTATGGCGTTTCCCAGTCCGCCCCCGACTTCACCAACAGGTTTGGGGAGCTGTGTAAGAAAATCCGGGTTTATAGATGATATCCCATTGATGGTTACTGTGTAGAGGATGCTCAATAGTGGGATTATGGCAATTACAACGCAGGCGGCGGCAAGAAAGGCCATAATCCTGTCTATTAATTTTCTTTTATTCCACTTCATGCCGCTTCGCCTCTTTCTACTTTAAGGAGTTTCCATACAAGAATCCTGGCTGCAATATTGACGATAACTGATATAACCAGAAGCAAAAATCCTATTTCGATAAGAGATGAGATGTAAAGCCTGGAAGTTGCCTCCACGAACTCGTTTGCAATAACCGATGCCATCGTGTATGATGGCGAGAAAAGCGATTCCGAAATCCTGGGGCTATTCCCAATGACCATGGTGACTGCCATTGTTTCACCGATGGCGCGCCCAAAACCGAGAATCACAGCCCCGAATATTCCCGACCTTGCGTATGGCAGCACTGCAATTCGTGTGGTCTCCCAGCCTGTAGCGCCAAGAGCAAGGGCTGCTTCCCGCTGTTGCGTGGGCACTGTCATGAGGACTTCCTTAGATACCGATGAGGTTATCGGGACAATCATTATTGCAAGTATTACGCCGCCTGTGAGCATGGACAGACCGTACATAGGTCCCTGGAAGAGAGGCAGGAAACCAAGGTATGTTGAAAGAGGCGGCGCAAGATAGTCGCGGATGAACGGGGCGAGAATGAATATGCCCCAGAGCCCGATAATGACGCTTGGGACGGCGGCAAGCAATTCAATGATGAAAGATAGAGGCGTTCTTAATTTTCCAGGGGCGAGTTCTGAGAGAAATATCGCTATCCCGAGACTGAAGGGGATAGCAATAAGCAGGGCAAGGAAAGACGAAACAAGAGTCCCGAAGATAAAAGGAAGGGCGCCGAATATCTCGCTCACGGGGTCCCAGGTTGATGAGGTCAGGAAACCCAAACCAAAAGAGTCTATTGAAAGTCCTGCCCCGATAAAAAGCTCCCTGAATAATAAAAATGCAAGGACTATTATGCCAAGAGCAAATAAGCCGACTAAGGCTTCAAAAATAAAATCGCCGGAGAGTTTACTCCGGCTAAAAGACAATTTTAGCTTATTCATCCAACTATCCCTGAATGAATGGTTGCCCTTTGTAGTTCATAAGTTTTATGGTCTTTTCATTCAGGCTTACGACTTCTTTTGGCAGTGGTACATACTGGAGACCGGAGGAATAACTCTGCCCATCGTGTACTGCCCACCAGAGGAATTCAGCCAGTGCTTTGCCTTTGGTCAGATCTGTCTGGTCTTTATAGACAAGAAGATAGGTAAAACTGCTAATGGGATATGAATTGTCTCCCTGGGTATTCACAATACTTACGGATGACCAGCTTGCGTCGCCTGAGGGCAGCGTTGTCACGGCTCCAGCAACGGCATTTGCAGTTGTCTCAAGCGTGGGTTCGATGAAGTTCCCGGCTTTGTTCTTGATATATGCATAGGAGATGTTATTCTGAAGCCTGGCATAGATAAGTTCGACATACCCTATTGCATAGGTGTTCTGGTTTATGATACCGGCAACGCCCTCGTTGCCTTTCCCGCCAAGACCGGCAGGCCAGTTGACTGATGTGCCCTTTCCAACTTTTGATTTCCAGTCAGGGCTGACTGTGGAGAGATAATCCGTGAAGACGAAACTTGTGCCGCTTCCATCGCTCCTGTGCGCCACGATAATATCCTTTGCCGGGAACTGGATACCGGGGTTAAGCGCAACAATCCTGGGGTCGTTCCATTTTGTGATTTTCCCGAGGAAAATATCAGCAATTATATCGCCGCTCAAATTCACTCCCTTCTCTATTCCGGGAAGGTTATACGCTACAACCACGGCGCCTATGGTTTCGGGTATTTGAAGGATCCCTGTGAGATTTTTATATACCTGCTCCGACAGGGGCGCATCACTTGCGCCAAAATTCACTGTGTTTGCTGTAATTTGCTGTATTCCTGCACCGCTTCCCACACTCTGGTAGTTGATCTGGATATTTGGATTTATTTTGCTATATTCCGAACTCCATTTTGATATCAGGGGATATGGAAATGTTGCACCTGCGCCGTTTAAAGTTAAGGTTGACAGGGCTTTTGTTGGCTGCACGGTTGCTGTCGTTTGCACAGTAGGCTGTACTCCGGAAGGCTGCTGGCTTACACATCCAGCTACCAGCACACCTGCCAGCATCAAAATTAGTATCGTCTTTAATCGATTCATTTTGTTTTTTTCACCAGCGAGGATTTACGCATCAAATAATTTATAGCTTCTCCCAAGAATATATAGAGACTATAGAAAATCAGTAAATTATGGAAATAATGTAAATGCGGGCTCGGTATATATTTTTATAGATATTTAACACCTATTTTAAATGCATTTAAAACTTTTACAAAAGCATAAATCAATCAAATTCGTTAATATAGCCTACATATGAAAAAATTAATCGAAAAAAGCAAAAGCCTGTTTTTGATTGCCGTTGCGTCTTCGCTTGCAGCCTCAGCAGTTGCATTTTTATATGGGATGGTAAAGACCATTTCAGTCATAATAAACATGGTAATAAGTTTTGGCAAAGACCCTTTAGTAACAATAGACCTGATAAAACTCATGGATATATTCCTGATAGCCACTGTCCTTTTTATCTTCGCTATGGGCATGTACGAGCTTTTTATTGATAATATTTCTTTGCCTGAATGGCTCATAATCAGGAATCTTCACGACCTCAAGGTGAAGCTGGGCAGTGTTATAATCCTCGTAATGGGTATTACATTCCTGGAACATCTTGTAGAATGGAGAGACCCTCTGGGGACGTTGTTTTTTGGCATTGCAGTAGCAATAGTTTCAGCATCCCTGATCGCGTTTTGCTATTTCGGGGGGAAGGATTGATGATTTCTGCGGACTGCTTTGTATATCTCAAATGCGAAAAATATAATCGATGCGGTTGCTATAGAAAGTAGCCAGTTCGATAGGGACAGGGAAACCGTTCCGAATACGCCCTGAACCTGCGGAAGGTATACTATTGCAGCCTGAACCAGGATTGCGCCTGTTATTGAAAGAATGGAAGTCCTGTTAGAGAGAAATCCTATCTTGAAAATTGAGCGGCTATCTGACCTGCAATTGAGCACGTTGAAAAGCTGGAAAAAGACAAATGTCGTGAATGCAAGCGTCTGCGCCACCTGCGGGTTAAACTTCAGCATGTAGGCGAATATCCCGAGAGTACCCGCGGCCATCACAATCCCTGTTGTTATTATGTAACCCAGCATCCCTTTTGTCAGTATTTGCTCCCTGGGATCCCGCGGCGGTTTTATCATGGATTCTTTACCAAGCGGCTCAACGCTGAGGGAAAGGGCCGGTGGCCCGTCGACTATTATGTTTATCCACAAAAGCTGCAAAGCGGTAAGCGGGAGAGGTAAACCTGCAAGAGTCCCTATAAAAACCGTGAGGATTGCACCCGCATTGGTAGAGAGCTGGAATCTCAAGAACTTTTTTATGTTTTCATATATTCCTCTTCCTTCCTCAACTGCATTAACTATGGATGTGAAGTCATCGTCAGCAAGTATCATATCCGAGGCTTCCTTTGCAACATCGGTTCCAGTTATCCCCATCGCAATCCCGATGTCAGCCTTTTTCAGGGCCGGGGCGTCGTTAACCCCGTCACCAGTCATTGCAACCACATGTCCTCGCTTTTTAAGCGACTCTACTATCCGGAGCTTGTGCTCGGGAGAGACCCTGGCGAATATTATTATGTCCTCTACAATCGAGCTTAAATCATCGAGCGCGTCAATCTCTCTGCCTGTGAGTATCTTTACCTCAAGCCCGAGCTGTTTTGCGATAGCCGCTGCGGTGGATGGGTGGTCGCCGGTTATCATTATCACTTTTATTCCTGCACGCCTGCATTTCTGTATACTTTCCCTTACCTCCCTGCGTGGCGGGTCAATCATTCCCTGCAAGCCGAGGAATATAAATTCCTTTTCTGAGTGTTCTCCAGAGGACAGCCTGTAAGCAAAGCCGAGAACACGCAAAGCCTCGCCTGCAAGCATTTCGTTGGCGTTTAGAATCCCATCCCTCTCTTTTTCCGTGAGCTTAATTTCTTTCCCGTTTATCAGCACGCGGTCGCAGAGGTTCAATATGGCATCGATTGCCCCTTTTGCGTAGGCGGTGTTCCCGTGGAGCGTTACCATGTACTTGCGTTCCGAGGTAAAGGGTATTTCTCCTGTTCGCGGGCTTTCTTTCTCAAGCTTTTCTTTTACCAGTCCGGCCTTTTCTGCTGAGACAAGAAGCGCGATTTCCGTGGGGTCGCCAAAGGGCTTTCCTTTTATACCTGCATCATTGCACAGCGCCCCTGCTTTCAGGAGGAGCATGAAATCTTCTGGGTCTTTTCCGAATTTGCCTTCGGTAGAGTAACCTTCCCCTCCAACCTCTATTATCCCCCTGTTTGCATACATCTTTTTGACTGTCATCTGGTTAGAGGTGAGCGTTCCGGTTTTGTCCGTACATATTACTGTCGTGGACCCAAGAGTTTCTACAGAAGGCAATCTTCTTATTAGCGCGTTCTTTTTTGCCATCCTCTGTATGCCCAGGGCTGAGGTCACGGTCACGACTATCGGCAGACCTTCGGGGATGGCTGCGACCGCGAGGCTGACGGTTGTCAGGAACAGCTTGAAGATTTCTTCACCTCGCAGGAAACCTGCAATGAATACGACCGCGCAGACGAATGCGACAGTGTAGCCAATATGCGTGCTCAGTTGCTCAAGCTTCTTCTCAAGAGGCGTGCTGTCATCTTCAGCCTGGATAAGCTCTGCTATCTTCCCTATTTCCGTGTTCGCCCCCGTGGCTGTTACTACCGCAGTCCCGCGCCCGTTTACAATTATCGTGCCTGAGAAAAGCATGTTCTTGCGCTCTCCCATTTGCAAGTTTGGCCCAAGTGAGTCCATGATTTTTTCTACGGGTATGGATTCCCCGGTGAGAGAGGATTCCTGCGCCTGGAGGTTTGCAGTTTCTATCAATCTTGCATCGGCCGGCACTTTGTCGCCTGTTTCAAGGAATATTATGTCGCCGGGAACAAGCATTGCGGTTTCTATCTGGGTGCGCACGCCGTCCCTCAATACCTTGGCTTTTGGGGCAGCTATCCTTCGCAGCGCCTCTATGGAGGTCTGCGCCTTGTACTCCTGCGTGAAGCCAAGTACGGCATTTATCAGCAGGACTATGAATATTGCCGCGCTCTCCGTGTACTTATTCAGGAATATTTCTATTACAGCCGCAATCAAGAGAATGAATATCAGATAGTTCTTGAATTGTTCGAGGAAAAGCTCTGTTCGTGTTTTTCTCTTTTTTTCATGAAGCCTGTTCTCCCCGTATTTTGAGCGGCGAAGCTCTGCCTCTTCACCGGTAAGCCCCTGCCCGGATGTATTGAGTTCATTAAGAACTTCGTCTGCTGCCTTTGAATAATAGTCTGTCATTTATGAATGCGGAGAGCGATTATATGGATTTGGCTTTCTTATAATCTTGATTCCCATGCCCTTGTAGCATGTTTGATATTGAATAAGGTGTAAATCAAGATAAATCCTTACCTCATTATACAATCTAAGTATTTTCCTTTCATTTTGTCATTCAAATATGGTGTCCAGCGCCACTACGAGCAGCAACAAGATTATTATCGTAATTTTTATCAATAACGGGCTAATATAGTATTGGATTTTTGTTTTCATGCGCCCTTTAATTATCTCATCCACTTCATCTTTCATTATTATGCGTTCCTGGTTCTAAAAATATTTGTTTTCTCCGCCCTCATTTGGCTGAAAAACCGCCGCGCAGGAACAGATAAAGCTCCCGGTCTTCTTTTCCCATTTCCTCAGATTCCTCTATGAATGAGTTATATGGTATTGTTTTTCTCAAAATCTCCTTTTCTATCATTTCTTTCACCAAGCTGATAATTCGAATTATAAAGTATATATTTTGTCCCAAGAATCTATATATACTATAAATTATCAGTAGATTACAAGAGTAAAATGGAAGCAAGAAAAGTTTACGTCAGCGGCGGTTCGACCTATGTAATTTCACTGCCCAAAAAATGGGTTACGAAGACTAATTTGAAACCGGGAGACTCACTGGTGGTTACGGAACATGGCAGTTCATTGCTAATCGAGACCAGTGTTATTGAAAGGGAATCGCAAACGAAGGAGATTAAAATCTCGCAAGTAACATCAAGCGAGGCTCTTGAGCGTATAATTATTGCATTTTATCTTGTGGGTTATGATACAATCAGGATTAAACTTGACAGGAAAGACCATCTGCCGTACAGGAAAAGCATACGGAATGTCCTGGATTATTTGATAGGGATCGAAATAGTTGAGGACACCAACGATTTGATGACTCTTGAGATAATGGTGGATTACAAACGCATGATGACGATGCAGGTACTCCAGAGAATGTTCTCCCTGGACAGGTCGATGCTTCTTGATCTTGGCAAGGCTTTTAAAAACATGGATATCGGCCTGGCAAAGGATGTAATCGTGAGAGAGCGGGAAATTGACAGGCTTTATTTTTTGGTAGTGAGGCAGCTCAAAAGCGCTGTTGAGTACCAGCAGGTAGCTGAAAAGCTCGGGATAGAAAACCAGAGGGATTGTCTTGGATACAGGATTACCGTAAAGGCTCTTGAGCGGATTGCAGACCATATTGAAAACATAGCAAAGAGCTATATTCAATTATCAGACATCCAGAAAGATGTGCAGCTGGATGATTTTATAAAACTCAATAACAGTATAATTGTAATTTTCGAAAAATCGGTAGATGCATTATTTACAAGAAATCATGTATTGGCCGAGAAAATTTTCCAGGAGCTAAAGGAAATTAATGAATTTCATTCCGCTATTTCAAATGAATTACTCCAATCAAAAGATAAAAATATACAATCCGCTATCCTGAAAAAAACGATGCTTGACAGTTTTGGGAGAATAGGAAGTTACAGCGGGGATATTGCTGAGATAGCTATTAATATGTCTGCCGGCTCATTGACTTTTGATAGATGATTAAAAAAAATAGTTATTTTCAACTCTTTAGACGTCTTTGAATCATTCAATGCCCTGGAGAAAAATGGATAAGCTTTTTCATTAAAACATCGATATATAACCTGAATGCCAAAAGGAAAATTAATCACACTTGAAGGGATAGACGGGACAGGAAAATCCAGTATTGTAAAGAGACTAAAAACCACACTCCCTGATGCTGTTTTTACAAGGGAACCCACCAAAAGCTGGATAGGAAAAGCTGTAAAAAAATCAATTGAATCAGAGGCAGACCCTCTTGCAGAGCTGTTTTTATTCATGGCAGACCACGCAGAGCATATAGCAAAAGTAATCCGGCCTGCACTCGAAGATGGAAAGATTGTAATATCAGACCGGTATTCTGACAGCAGATACGCATATCAGGGAGCTACACTTTCACATATCTTCGATGACACAATGGGATGGGTAGAGAGCATCCATAAAGGCTGGACGATTGTTCCTGATTTGACAATTCTCTTTACAATAGATCCGGCTATTGCGGTTACACGCTGCGGTATCCGGGGCAACCACACGAAATTTGAAAAAATCGGCTTCCTGAAAACAGTGCAGGAAAATTTTTTGAAACTTGCAAGGAAAGAACCGCAAAGATTTGTTGTAATCGATGCAGGAAGGGAGCTTGAAATTGTAGCGCAGGAAGTTGAAATTGTGATTAAGGAATTTTTAAGTAAATAATGGAAGTTAACATCGGAACTGCCAGAATAACCCTTATATTGGGCGATATCACAGAACAGGAAACCGACGCGATAGTCAATGCAGCCAATCCCGGCCTGATGGGCGGCGGTGGAGTGGACGGCGCAATACACAGGAAAGGCGGAACGGAAATATTGAAGGAATGTAAGTTCATCAGGCAGACATTATATCCTGAGGGTCTTCCAACCGGAAAAGCAGTTGCGACATCCGGAGGAAATCTTAAAGCGAAAAAAGTTATTCATACGGTCGGACCGATATGGGGCGAGGAAAATAACCGGGAACCTGAACTTCTTGCAGAAGCTTACAGGAACAGCCTCGCTCTTGCCCTGAAGATGGGTGCTGGAGAAGCCGTCGCTGTCAGCAGTGGGACGGCCGCACTTCACACGGCGGTGCACGCGTTGGGTATCGGGCGCGGAGACGAGGTCATCGTTCCGGCTATGACCTTCGCTGCCAGCGCCAATTGTGTCGTCTACGAGGGAGCGACGCCGGTTTTCGTCGATGTCGAACCGCAGTCTCTTCTTGTCGATATGGACGATGTCAAAGCGAAGATCACGGCGCGTACGCGGGCGATCGTTGCCGTCGACTATGCGGGTCAGCCCTGTGATTATGATCGGCTCTATTCGCTCGCGCGAAATTATGACCTGGCGTTGGTGGCCGATGCTTGCCACTCGTTGGGCGGGACCTACAAAGGGCGTTCCGTGGGGACACTGGCCGACCTCAACGTATTCAGCCTTCATCCGGTTAAGGCGATGACGACCGGTGAAGGGGGCATCATAACGACTGAAAGCTTTGAAGTCGCGCACCGGATGCGGTGCTTTCGTAATCATGGGGTTACCTCGGATCATTTCCAACGCGACCAACAGGGCTCGTGGTACTACGAGATGGTGGACCTTGGCTACAATTATCGCCTGAGCGACCTGCAGTGCGCGTTAGGCTTGAGCCAATTACAAAAGCTCTCGAATTGGGTTGCCCGCCGTCGAAAAATCGCACGGCGCTACGCCGAAGCTTTCTCTCATATAGCAGAGTTCGAACCCTTGTCGATTGGTCCTGACACGGAATCGGCTTACCACCTCTATGTGATCCGCTTAAATAGCACGAGTTTGAGCGCGGACCGCGCGCAAATTTTCGCTGCGTTGCGTGCCGAGGGAATCGGTGTGAATGTCCATTACCTGCCGGTTCATCTGCACCCCTTTTATCGCGAGCGTTTTGGAACCGGGCCGGGGCTTTGCCCGTGGGCGGAAGCGGCGTACGAGTCCATTTTGTCATTGCCGATCTTTCCCGCTATGAGCGACGACGACGTGGAAGACGTGATTGAAGCCTTGTGGAAGGTAGTGAACACGTATGCGGTCAAGACTCGATCTGCCGCTGTTGCTGGTACGCGCTGACGCCAACGCGACTCGCGGCACGGGGCATGTCATGCGCTGTTTGGCTCTGGCCGATGCATGGAAAGCGCGCGACGGCCAGGTTTTGTTTCTGAGTTGCCGTCCTGAACCGCCACTTCGCCGGCGCTACGAGACCACCGGAGCGGCCGTGATCGAACTCGAGGAACCCCATCCCCATGCCACCGATCTGCACGCGACCGTCGCTGCCGTGAAAAGGTCTATGGGTCCTGGCAAACGGTCCCCCTGGGTGGCGCTCGATGGTTATCATTTCGATACAACCTACCAAAGCGCTCTCCGATCCGCGGGAAGCCACCTGATGGTGATTGATGACACCGCGCAACTGCCTTATTACGACGCCGATGTCATTTTGAACCACGCGTTAAATGCTCAGAGCCTGGCGTACGCCTGCTCTGCGGATACGAGGCTTCTCCTGGGCACACAATTCGCGCTGCTGCGGCCCGAATTTCAGCGCTGGCAGCATTTGGAAAGGGACTGTCCTGAGGTTGCGCACAAGATTCTCGTAACTCTAGGCGGCAGCGACGAGGGCAACGCCACTCTGAAAATCGTTGAAGCGCTAAAACAAATTTCCGACCCGCATCTCGACATCAGAGTCGTTGTGGGGCCGCTTAATCCCCATCTCAAAGAGCTTCAGCGCGCCATAGCGCCCGTGTCGGCACAGGTTCGAATCGAAACTGATGTTGTCGACACTGCGCCCCTTATGGCGTGGGCTGACGTGGCGGTTGCGGCTGGCGGAACGACCTCTTGGGAGCTCGCCTTTATGAAAGTACCAGCGCTGGTCTTCACCCTGGCAGAGAATCAGTTGGGCGTGGCCCAAGCCATTAACCAATTTGGCAGCGCGCGCTCTCTCGGTTTTCCTGAAAGTCTCAGCTCGGATCAAATTGCCGGCGCCGTTTCGCAGTTGATGCACGACCAGCTAGGCCGACGGCGGATGACCGAAAAAGGCAGAGTTCTCCTGGACGGTCAGGGAGTGCACCGAGTGCTAAACGCACTGCTCCACGACACCAGCGACGATGATTTCCAGCTTCGTGTGGCGACCCGGGAGGATACACTTCTGCTGTGGCAGTGGGCGAACGACCCCCTGGCGCGCCGCAACTCGTTCACGTCGGAACCGATTTTGTGGAGCCAACATGAATTGTGGTACGCAGGGAAGATCGCCTCGCCGGAAACCCGATTATGGATGATGGAGTACCAACATGTGCCCGTCGGTCAAATTCGCTACGACCGCACCGAAGCTAAGACGGCGAGGATCAGCTTTTCGATCGCGCCCGCCTATCGCGGCAGAAAATTCGGCGCCAAGCTCTTGCGTTTAACAGCGGATCTCGCCGGACGGGAGTTGAGTGTGTGCGACGTTGAAGGGATTACGTTCATTGAGAATCTCGCTTCGCGCCGTGCCTTTATCGACGCCGGGTTTGAGCCGATTGAAGAAAAAAATATCGCGGGTCATGCCTGTGCGGTTTTCCGACGTTCCTGCGCGCGAATTTCAACTGGAGATTCCTGTGCCTCCATACATTGAGATCAACGGCCGAAAAATCGGCCCCGGCCATCCGGCGTATATCATCGCTGAGATGTCGGCTAACCATGGGCAGGATTTCAATCAGGCGGTGGAGCTCATTGAAGCGGCGAAAACCTGCGGAGCGGATGCCATTAAGTTACAGACTTACACACCCGACACGCTCACTATCGATTGTGACAACGATTATTTCCGTATCCACGGCACCTTGTGGGATGGACGTACCCTCTTCGAGCTCTACAACGAAGCATCGATGCCATGGGAGTGGCAACCGAAATTGAAAAAAATCGCAAATGAGATGGGTCTGGATCTCTTCTCGACGCCGTTTGACGACAGCGCCGTGGATTTTCTGGAAAGCATGGGTGTGCCGGCTCATAAGGTCGCTTCGTTCGAGAACGGCGACATCGGACTCTTGCGGCGAATCGCCAAAACCGGGAAACCGATCCTCGCGTCAACTGGTATGGCGACGCTGGCGGAAATCGACGAACTGGTTCGTACAATCCGAGAAGCCGGCGGGGAGCAACTGGCGCTGCTGAAATGCACCAGCGCTTATCCGGCGCCCCCCGACGAGATGAACTTGCGCACTATCCCCCATCTTGCCGAGGCATTTGGCGTCCCGACTGGATTGTCCGATCATACGTTAGGCTCAGTGGTACCCGTCGCGGCTGTGTCACTCGGCGCTTGCATTATTGAAAAACACTTCACGCTTTCTCGCGAATTCACTGGGCCTGACAGCGCCTTTTCGTTGGAGCCAGAGGAATTCGAAGCGATGGTCGAAGGCGTGCGTATAGCGGAAAAGGCGTTGGGTAGGATTTATTACGGTTTGAGTCCTGCGGAGACGAAGAGCCGCGGGTTTCGCCGCTCGCTGTTTGTCATAAAAGACGTACGGGCGGGCGAGGCTTTTACGACCGAAAACGTGCGCTCGATTCGCCCCGCGTATGGGCTTCACACCCGACACCTGCAAGAGGTCAAACCCGGTCCGCCCCATTCCTGTGTCGACTTCAACGTGAAAAGGGGTGATCTTGGAATGTTTCTGGCTTGCAAGCGATAGCCTTTTGGCAAAATCGATGCTTGAGACCGAAGGCCGTAGCCCATAGGTTATGATCTCATCGACCTCCGAAGCAAGCGATGGGCTCAGAATAAGTATAGGAGCCGTGACTTTGGCCCTGCGCAACTCGATCGCCTCGTGAAGAGTGGCGACACCAAGCATATCCACACCGGCCTCGAGGGCTGCTCTTGACACCTCAACAGAACCGTGACCATATGCATCGGCTTTGACCACAAGACAGATCCTTGTGACCTCGCCTACAGCGGACTTGACAAGAGAGATATTGCTCTTCAAGCAATCGAGATCGATCTCAACCCATGCGGGAAATTTCATCAATCACTCCTGGAATTGCTTCGGGCGGCACCTGAACAAGGCCTGTATCACTGTATTTCGGGCGTCGCTTGCCTTGACTTATACCACAGACCGGGTAATAGCGCAAGCATGCGCCTTGGGGCAAACTATCGGGAAGCGAGCCTGCTCGAAACGGCCTAAGATCAAGTGTTGTATTGCCAGTACAGTATTGCCATTCTCTGCTGAACCTTTGATTTGGATGTGTTAAGCTCACCAGACGCGTTATTGTTTATCTGTTTGACAGTCTTAAGGAGGTTCCCATGGGCAAAGCTCTGCAAGTTACGGTTATCTTTGGGGCGATCATTCTGCAGGGTCTCTGCATCTTTTCGGCTCCCTGCGCCCAGGAAGAAGCCGCGGCATTCCCTTCGATTTCCCAGGCCATATCTTCTTTTCCGACTGCTGCCATGGTGACGAAGGCAGACACAGCGTTTGTGGAGCTGGCCAGATCCTTCTTTATCTGGAAATACAGCAACAACCCTGTTGGTGCGACATACATCGGTTTGCACGAATTTGACGGAGTGTTGGATGACTTTGGACCTGAGACAATGAAAAAAGAAGAGGAAACTACTGCGCGGTTTTTGAAAGAGCTTTCAGATCTCGATCCCGCGCAGCTTAGCAGTACTCACCGGTATGACTACTCGATTTTGAAGGATCATCTTGAAGGTGGCCTCTTTCAAATGAGAGAAATCAAGGCCTGGGAGAAGTCCCCTCTCTTTTATACCGAGGCGGCCGGCGGTTCGATCCGCTCTCTGCTGAGCCGGGAATTTGCTCCGCTTGATGTCAGACTCGCAAGCGTGGTCTCACGTCTGAGGCAGTTCCCGCGTCTCGTGGAGCAGGCAAGGGCAAACATAAAGACCGCACCGCGTATAAACACACAAACTGCGCCAACGCGCGACTTTATTGCGAGCAACTTGAGGAGGGCCAGCGCCCGATCGAATCGAGCGAAGAACTGCCGCCCCTGGGCCGCGCCGGTGAAACGGCCGCCTTCGGCCTGCGCAT
>JAPZAO010000026.1 GCA_027460615.1 Candidatus Methanoperedens sp. | reverse complement strand
TTTTCTTTTTAATAATCAATCGTGATGAATGCCTTCCACAATTGCATAAAGGTATTTATTCTTTACGGAGTGGGGCAATAACCAGTAGTATCAGAATCCCCAGAATAAGAACAAAAAGACCAAGTAAACCGGCCTCAGGGCCTACAAGGCCGCCTGTCAATTCCGGCTTCACTGCGGTCAACCCGAAAATACCGAAACCGCCCCTTAATGAAAATATATGATACTGGAAAAAATTCCATGAAAAATGATATGCAGATGACATTTTAAGCCCGTCTGCGAGATACAGGAGAGCAAGAATAATCCCTGCGGCAGTTACTGTCACAAACATGATTACTGCATTGAATTTTTCCAATCCCAGAAGCAACATTGAAGGGATGTGAAGCATTGCAAACAGGAGGGAAGTCGCGATTACAGCTTCACGCTGCCCTATGCTTTTTATAAGGTTAGGCAGGATGTATCCGCGAAAAGACATCTCTTCCCCTATTGATACGAGCAGTTCAAAAATAACTGCTCCCGCTAATATGTAAATTGCATCCCCGGACATCTCTTCGAGTTTGATCCACCCGGAAACAAGTTCAATAACAAATATCGATGAGATAAGAATAAGAGCAAATCCAAAGCCGAATTTCCAGGATACTCCCCACCTGAAGCCGCCTTCTTTCCTTTTCAATAAATATGCAATAAGTATAATTATCGAATATGCAACCAGGGCTGCACTGAGTGCAAAGAAATACATGGATACCAGGATAACTAACGTTAAAACCGCATAAAAATTAATACTTCTAGTAATTCCAATTATCCTATCCGCTCTGGAATCCATCCTTGCTATCCTTACCAAACCTTACTGAACCTTACTTACCCAATTCTTTTTATTAATATTAAAGGTTATTCTTGACATTATTATAATTATACCTTAAAAAATCTGAGTAAACTATATCATGTTTAATAACCCAATTATGAAGTTTAATATGACGGATGATAAACTCCTAATAACAGAACTTGTGCTTACCGCGCACCTGTATAACCAGTCGGATAAGCTCGGCGTTGACGACCTCCCCCAGAAAATTCGAAAACATTACTGGGACGAAAAGGAAAAAACCGTGAAACGCCCCATCTATGTGACTGAAGGCGATGTAAAAACAATTTACGGGCTTGAGAATGTAAAAAACAGTACAAAGGCACTTCCTTTCCTTGAATTCGAAGAGTTCGGGTCACAAATAAAACTTACTGTTTTCGACCTTGCGACAAAGTGGCTTTCAAAACAGCCCGATGCAGTTGAAAACATCAACAAGAACCCGGTACTTGCCTCATTTTTTGAAAACTATGATTCACTTCCCGTGAGCTTTGCAAAGGCGAAAGCGGCCAACATGCCAAAAGAGAGCGGCAGGGAATGGATAACATCCCTGGTTAAAAGCATAGAATCCGAAAAGGGCTCGGAGGAGATGCTAAAGCTTGCCCATATCGTAGCCCCTGAAGATATAAAGCAGGATATTAAGGACCTCGTCCTCACAAAAGCGCAGGAGGATGAGATAGAGAAGATGACAAAAGCTATCCAGTACCGCGATTACCTGAAGCGGATAGGACTTCGGGAAATAGGAAAACTTTTGTTCGTTGGACCCCCTGGAACAGGAAAAACCTCGGTTGCGCGCGCTCTTTCAGGAAGGCTTGGAATCCCGATAGTGGAAGTAAAACTCTCGCAGATTGCGGACCAGTATCTTGGCGAAACCGCAAAGAACATAGACCGGGTTTTTGAACTTGCAAGACGCCTGAGCCCGTGCATACTTTTCATAGATGAATTCGATTTCGTGGCAAAAGCAAGGGCTACGGATGAGCACGCTGCATTAAAAAGGGCTGTGAACACGCTTTTGAAGGCTATTGATGAGATAAGTCTGGTTGAGGATGGGGTTCTTCTTATTGGCGCTACGAACCATCCCGCAATACTTGATCATGCTGCATGGAGGCGGTTTGACGAGATTGTGGAATTCGCGCTTCCTGATAAGGATATGAGGAAAAAGATACTTGATATCGTGCTCAGGGACATAGAGGGGACGTTCAATACGGAAGAGATTGCTGAAAAGACCGACGGATACTCGGGTTCAGACCTGCGGTTAATCGTCCGGGAAGCGGTGCTTAACGGTCTTATAACGGAAAGAACAATCCTTGGCCAGCAGGATTTACTGAGGGGCATTACGGAATTCAATAAAAGGAGTCATTTGAAGGCACTGGATGAAAAAACATGAAGATTACCCTGCTTGGAACAGGCGATGCCGTGGGCACGCCGAAGCTCGGGTGTTCCTGCCCCGCATGTATGGACGCACATGCGGGAGGAAAAAGCAGGAGGCTTCGGTTTTCAATACTTGTGGAATCGGATAGTGGCAGGCTTTTAATCGATACCAGTCCTGACCTTAGATGGCAGCTTTTGAAAAAAGGCATAAGCCGCGTTGACGGGGTAATCTGGACGCACCCGCATTACGACCATTATGCCGGGTTCGGGGATTTTTACAGGGTGCAGGACAGTATCAACGTTTACGGAATCACAAGAACCCTCGATTATATAATGAATTATTTGTCTTTTATGAAGCCAAGAAGGCATGACGTGAACTTTTATGAGCCCTTTGAGTTAATCGGTCTTGGCGTAACCATGCTTGAAGTTACACATCCACCTATCGAAGAACCAGCGGGCGTGCTGCTGACTTTTGGAGACCGAAAGATTGTGATAACAGGCGACACCTCAAGGGACATCCCTCCTAAAAGTCTAAATCTGATGTTCAGCCCTGACCTCCTGATTGCGGACGCCATAATCCCGCCAACTGGAACAATCCCCAAACACATGAACGCGGGAGAAGCGATTGACCTAGCTTCGGAATTGCGGGCAAAGAAACTCGTGCTTACCCATATGAGCCATATGTTCCCGCCTCATGATGAATCCATCAGGCAATGGCCCCTTGGTCATGACGGCATGGAGTTTGAATTTTAATATTTTTGTCCGGGCATGGATAAATTATATGCAGGTCTGCTTCTTTCATTACTATAAGACCCATGTTTTTCATTGAAAGAATCAGGAGACTGCCATGTTTTATTGAGCACCCGCATCCAGATATCCCTGCCGAGATCTTCGAACTCACCCTTTTTCATCCTTACCTCCCTGAATCTATGTAGGGTTTTTGTAGTATATCAATTTTGTGAGTCTCAAAATATGCATGATGTATATCCCGGATAAACTGCCGTTCTTATTTTAGTCTATGCAGAAACTATATTAAATAAATAAGCTATTTTGTATATGCTTCTTCTAACTCAAAGAACAGGTGAATACATCTGGGGTGCAGGAAGTTAAAATCGAAACAAGGTATTAAAATGGAAACCACGCCTACAAATTTTAATGTAAAGGACATGAACGAGAATTCAAAAAATGTCAATGCCACTCTTAAGGTAATCGAAATAGGAGAGGTCAAGGACATACATTCAAAATTCGGAGATAAACGCGTCTGTGAAGTAAAAGTAGCCGATGCGACCGGAAGTATATTATTATCTTTATGGGATGACCAGATCGGGAAAATAGCGGCCGGTGATACGATATCTATCCAGAACGGTTATATTTCAGTCGTCAGGAACTCCATGAGATTGAACATTGGAAAATACGGGAAGATGCTGTTATCCGAAGAACCGCTCACCGAGGTCAATACCGAACTCAATATTTCGGATAAGCATGTGGAGCAGCCCGATAGGCCAAGAAGTAGCGGCGGATACGGCGGCGGTGGAGGTGGCGGAGGACGAGGCGGCGGAGGCGGTGGGTACGGCAGCATGTACGGCAGCGGTACTGAGTTTAGCGGATTCAGGCGCGGCGGATACGGCGGTGGAGGCGGCGGCGGTCGAAGAGATTCACGTGATAAAAAAGGCGGCAGGGGAAGAAGGTAATATACCTTCTATTTCCCTTTTTTATTAACCTTTTTTATAGTCAGCGGTACATCCAGTAATTAATGCTTGAAAATATTTCAGAAACGTTTCTTACTATCACAAATAAAGAATTTCGGGTTCTCATTGCTATCGAGAACAAAATGAAATTCTATGAATGGGTTCCTATTAAAGAAATTGCCAGTTTTACAAATTATGAGTTAAAAGAAGTCAGTTACATCCTTTCAAATCTTGCAGTAAATAAGCTTATACACAGGAATATCCAGGAGTATGAAGGGTACAGGATATACTTTGAGGCTTACGACCTGCTGGCGCTGAATGCGTTTGTGAAAAGGGGTTCAGTAAATGCATTAGGGGATGAAATCGGGGTTGGGAAGGAATCAGTTGTATATGAGGCTACAGGCGGTATCATCGACCGGCATGTGGCCATTAAATTCCACAGGGAAGGAAAGATGAGTTTTAAGAAAGTAAGAGTGAAAAGGGAACATACCGGTGAGCGAAAACACCTTTCCTGGCTGTATGCCTCGCGACTTTCGGCAAAAAGAGAGTATGATGCCTTAAAAACCCTATATCCTGAAGTGAGCGTCCCCGAGCCTGTTGATTATAACAGGCACGCAATCGTGATGTCAATAGCAAAAGGAGAGGAGCTTGCACATACAACTATAAACGAGCCGGACTGGTACCTTGATGAGATACTGGAACAGGTGAGAAAAGCATACAGGCTTGGTATAATCCATGGAGACCTGAGTGAATTCAATATATTCGTCAATCCCGAAGGATGCGAGATTATCGACTGGCCGCAATACATTACGCCATCTCATGCTAATGCAATTGAGTTACTTCAACGGGATATTGGCAACGTCCTGTCATTTTTTAACCGGAAATACAGGATTAAAAGGGATATCCGGGAAGTGATTAACACCATAGTGGCCTGATTATGCAGGAAAATGTTATCTTTGGGGTAGATATCGCAAAAGGTTCAGTCCGGGCTAAAGAAGAGCTAAGGTTCGCTGTTGTTATCCTTAAGGGGAACGAAGCCGGGCATTACCGTATGGTAAGCAGGCAGAAATTGCTCAGGATGGCATGGCAGGAGAAACCTGCTTTAATCGCAGTTGATAATATTTTCGAGCTTGCCTCTGATAAGCATGAGCTTGCATCAATTCTTTCGAAATTGCCTGCGAACACAAAACTCATCCAGGTAACAGGCGGAGAAAAACTCCTGCCCCTTGTGAAACTTGCAAAACAGCAGGGAATCATATTTGACAGGTTCGACCCCAATGCGGAAGCCCTTGCATGTGCCAGGCTCGCGCAGATGGGTATAGGGTATGAGGTTTCGGCATTTGAGGATAAAACAATAATCAAAGTCAGCAGGGCGCGCTCACCCGGCAGGGGAGGATGGAGCCAGAACAGGTACAGGCGCAAGATGCACGGTTATGTCAGGCAAAAGGCGAGGGAAATTGAGGATTACCTGGATGAGCAATCAAAGACGAAAGGATTCACATTCAGTCAGAATGTGACTGAAAGATTTGGCGGGTACTCAAAATCCGAGTTCTTCGTGGACGCTCCCCGAAGCCATGTTCATATCGGGTCAGGAAAATACGGCGATGTGCAGGTAAATGTCAGGAGCATTGAACGCGATGCTCTCTTTTTCAAACCCCTCAAAACACGAAAAAGAGATTATATTATCGTGGGAATCGACCCGGGCACAACAACCGCAATCGCAGTCCTGACGCTTGAAGGCGAGCTTCGGATGCTTCATAGTTCAAGAACCATATCAATTCCCGACGTTATCGAAATGATTGCCGAACAGGGAAGACCGCTTGTTATCGCAAGCGATGTGTTCCCGACCCCGAATGCAGTTGAAAAAATCCGCCGGGCATTCAACGCAGTATCGGGCTCGCCGGATGTTATCCTGACAGCCGGGGATAAAATTGAGTTTGCAACACCTTACGGGTATTCAAACAACCATGAACGCGATGCCATAGCCGCTGCTGCATCGTTCTATCG